>DASPWV010000366.1:0-3441 GCA_035637635.1 Vicinamibacterales bacterium
TGAACTGCCGTGTGTTCTTCCCATCGACGGCGGTCGCCACCGGATTATTCGGATTGCAGTAGAACACCATGCCGCCACCCTTTGCGGCGGTGAGCATCGCGTCGAGATCCATCTTGAGCTCGGGCGGCGCGGTGAGCTTCACCGTTCGGACCGGATAGCCCATGAGCGCCGCGTATCCGGCGCATTCCTCGTAGGCCGGGATCGGCGCCACTAGCGGCGCGGTCTTCGAGCAGAAGACGTGCGTCGTCGTGCGCAGGATCTGCGTCGACCCGGAGCCGAGCAGCACGTTCTCGGGCTTGACGTTCTTGCTCTCGGCCACGAGCCGGCGGACTTCGTCGATCGTGGCGAACGGATAGCGTCCGGCTTCGCCAAACGACGCGCGAACGGCGTCGAGCACGACCTTCGGCGTCCCGGTTGGATTCTCGTTGCTGGCGAGGATGAGCGGCGAGGTTTCCGCCGCGTATGCGCGCTCGGACAGGTCGAACAGACCGGCCTCACGGCCGCGCCCTGCGATCCAGAGTCCGGCCGCGCCGGTGCCAACAGTTTGGACAAAGTGACGTCGCGACAGCGACATGATTGATTCCTCCTTCACCTTCTCAATCCCTGGTTACCGCTTTGCCTGGCTCGACGTCGTCGTCGATGAGCCAAGCACCTTCTTGAAGACATCCACTGCGCGTTGCATCTCGGCCATCGTGCCGATCGAAATGCGGCAGTGCGTCTTCTCGTAGGGCGGGAAGTCGCGGCCGACCATGACACCTTGCTGTAGGCAGGCTTCACGGAACGCCGCGGCGGGGCGGTTTAGATTGACGAAGATGAAGTTGGCCTGTGAATCGGTGGCCTTGAACCCCATCTGGTCGAACGCTTTCAGCGTGAACGCCTTCACCTCGGTATTGCGCGCCCGCTCGCGATCGATGTGCTGCGGATTGCCAAGGCCGGTCGTTGCGGCGGCGATGCCCGGCAGGCTGATGCCGTACGGCATCCGATAGCGATTGAGCGTGGAAATCACTTCCTTGTCGCCCACCGCGTAGCCGATGCGCAGGCCGGCCATTCCATACGCCTTCGAGAAGGTTCGCGAGACGAACACCTTCGGCGTCGACTTCGCGATATCCATCGAGGTCTTGTAGGACGCATCCGTCACGTAGTCGTGATACGCCTCGTCGATCAGGATGACGGTGTCAGGCGAGGCGGCGCGCACGCGCTTGACGAAATCGGCGACCGCAGGCGCACCGTGCACCGTGGCCGTCGGGTTGTTCGGGTTGCAGAAGAAGACGAGTCCGGCGCCCTTGGCCGCTTCAACGAGCCGGTCGATATCGATTCGCAGATCCTTGTCGAGATCGATGGCGCGCACGTCCGTGCCGATTTTCCTCGCGGTATCCCGGGGATTCTCAAACGTCGGCCACGGCGTCGCCAGCGGCTTCGACGGAGAGGTGAACGCACGCACCGCGTTCGTCAGAATTTCTCCAGAGCCGGTGCCGAGAACGACCTGATCGGCGGCCACTTCAAACTTTTTCGCGATAGCGTCGACGAGCACCGGCTCGCGCTGCTGCGCGTTGAAGGGATAGCGGTTCGCCTCGGGAAACTTGCCGACAATCGTGTCGAGCACGTGCTGCCCGGGACCGACTGGGTTCTCGTTGCTGGCAATGCGAATGACATTCGAGTTCGAGCCGGATGATGCGGCCCTCTGGCCGAACTCCAGCGAACCTTCGGCTACGGCTGCTTCGCGGCCGCGCGCGGTGATCCACTCGTGAGAGTTGTCACCGACAGCGATGCGCTGAAACAGTCGCCGACGGGTCAGCGACATGGGTGTCCTCCTTGCTTAGCGAACGGCGGCAGAGTTCCAGAGGCTGCGCCTGTGCCTCTATCGCCACAGATTGCCAAATTTTACACGCTCAGCCCCCGGAAGGGAACAAAATCCGGACGAGGTTGTCTTCGATTGTCTCTCTCGGCGCTGAACGAGCGACTCGAAAGTGAAGCGGAGATATAGATATAAGGTGATGACGGGTATGTGGTGGCGGGGCTTTAGCCCCGCCCAGAGCGCGATAATGCGATCGATGCGCGCGGGCATTGCCGTATTCGTCACGAGCCTCTCGCTGGCCTCCGCCGCAGACGCGCAACTTCGGAGCGAATCCATCGTCGCCGGCTTGCGATTTCCGGTGGGGGTCGTGGTCGACCCGGTCGATCATTCGCGGCTGTTCGTAATTGAACAGGCAGGCCTGATTCGCGTCGTCATCGATGGGCGTATCGTCGAGCGGCCCTTCCTTGATCTGCGCGGCGAAATCGCCAGCGGCGGCGAGCGCGGCCTTCTCGGCCTCGCCTTCTCACCCGACGCGGAATCGCGGCGCTTCTTCGTGAACTTCACGAATCGTAATGGCGACACCGTGGTCGCGCGCTTCAGGCGTCAGGCCGACGACCTTCTCGTCACGGACGTCGAGACCCGATTCGATCTTCGATGGCCTGATGGACGGCGTTACATCGAACAGCCCTTCTCCAATCACAATGGCGGTCACCTCGTGTTTGGTCCTGATGGTTATCTCTACATCGGGATGGGCGATGGCGGGAGCGGCGGCGATCCGTTCAACAATGCGCAAAACCCCGAGTCGCTGCTCGGCAAGATGCTGCGCATCGACGTCAACGTCGATGACGCCGACTCGCGCGGGTACCGCATCCCTGAAGACAACCCGTTCGTAGCGGGAAATCCCATCTTCGCGCTGCCGGAGATCTGGGCGTTCGGCTTGCGCAACCCGTGGCAATTCAGCTTCGACGACATGACCCGCGGAGGCGTTGGCGCGTTGGTCATCGCCGATGTCGGTCAGGATGTACGCGAAGAGATCGATTTCGAACCGCGCGGAGCGGGCGGCCGGAATTACGGCTGGCGGCTGCGCGAAGGCACCAGGCCGTATGACGGAAGACGTCCTCCGGCGTTCGAGCCGCTTTCAGAGCCGATTTACGATTACGGCCGCGACGTAGGCGCGTCGATTACGGGTGGTTTCATCTATCGAGGGACGAAGCTGGATCCCTCGTACCGGGGACGATACTTCTTCGCCGATTTCGTTGACGGCCGCGTCTTTTCGCTGGGACTTCGCCTCGATGAGGCCGGCGAAGCGGCGGCGACCGACGTCTTCGAGCACACGAATTCACTGGGAGGCCGTGCGGCGCTTGGCGCCATCAGCGCCTTCGGAGTGGATGGTGACGGTGAGCTGCTGATCGTGAGCTACTCTGCTGGCCGAGTCTTGCGAATTAGACCGGAGTAGGGTGCCTAGGGTGCCTGGGGTGCCTGGGGTGCCTAGAGTGCTGGGTGCCTAGAGGGCTGGGTTCCTAGCGGGCTGGGTTCCTAGAGTGCTTTGGCGCTTAGGATGCCTCGGTGCTTGGGCATTCGGCACTCGGCACTTTAGGCACCTCAGGCACTTTAGGCACTTTAGGCACCTCAGGCACTTTAGGCAC
>DASPWV010000367.1:0-8175 GCA_035637635.1 Vicinamibacterales bacterium
TCGGGCGTGACGCGGAGCTTTCGATCGACTCCCTCGCACGATGTGCTACCGAAGTTGCTCTTCTGAAGCGCGAGCAGCGTCGGCATCAAGTCGCGCGGGCGCACTGCCGCTGCCCATTGCGTGACGTTCTGAAAGTTTCGCGAGTAGAACGGAAGCGTCGAGCCGCCGTCCTTCTCCCAGACGCCGTGGCCGTCCCCGAAGCTGTTGAACGCACGCATGTGCCAGTTGTCGACGATGCCGAGCCAGGTGTAGCCGAGCGTCTGGCCATCGGCAGATCGCAGGTTGGCGCTGGCGACAACCGAGTACTTGCGATCGGGAGGCTGCGCGTCGAACCCGGCGTCTTCGAGCGTCAACATCTCGCTCTCGTCTGGATCGAAATCGCGCCGTGGTCGCGCCATCGCTCGCTTCGGCACGGCCTGAGGCATCGATGTAATGTCGGTAGCGGTCAGTGCAGCCGCAAAATCACTCGCTTTGACGGGTACTCGCACAACAACCGGGTTCCAGGCATCCGCGTCGCATTGGCCCTTGCAGTGGAACCCGTTGATGAAGAATGCGTGTTCCATCTGAATGGTGTAAGTCTGCGGATGACCAGGCGCGGCAGTGCCGGCAGCGCCGCGAAGATTCGGGCTGAGCGTCAGCTCAATCCAGCTTTCAGGTTCAACTTTCGTGGTGGCTTCGAGGACAACCAGATCCGCTGACGGCGGAAACTGCTTCTTGTCCCAATCAGTCGCGAGGCGAATTGACACGGGCGCCGTGCTACTGGCAATAGCCTCGCTTGCGCGGACCTTCGCCGCAAACCGTTCGAGCGCCTGCGCATCGATCGCCTTCAGCCGCTCCTGTTCTTCGGCGCTGAAAACCGGCGATGCCCACTCGTGCGGTTTGAGAGCAGCGGTCGTTGCCGCGACCACATCCGCCGGCCGGACCGCTTGATTGAACCGTAACGCCACCACGAGCGATCCGGCGACGTTGCCCCCGCGTCGATACCAGTTGGTATTCAGCAGTCGCACGGTCGGTGTCGTAAATCGAAACGTGACAGGCTTCGCGAGCCGGCGTCCACTAACCGCCGTGGCCGTCGCGGCTATCGTGACTTCGTAGTTGGTGGCATGCAGCAACGGCCGTTTGATATCGGGTGTGAAGATCAGCAGCGTGGTTCCCGACCAGCGGAAAGTGCCCGGCAGCGCGGGTGTGATGCGGAAGAACGGAACCGTGACGGGATCGACGATTCGCCCAAGGGGAACCATCGGTTCCGAAAACGTCACGCGTACCTCGTTTGCCTGCGCAAGAGACGACAGCTCCCCTTCCGGCGAAACTTTGAGGACGGACAGCGCTGGTTGCTGCGCGTGCGCGACAGACGCACATACACAGACACTGAGACACAGCAAGCCCGTGGCAAGGCGATTCATAACAAGCTCACTTTTTAGCAAGGGACGCGCGAGGAGAGAGGTCCGACCATTGGGGCCGCTACAGTATTAGACACCGGTTTTGACTGCGTGGACTGGTGCGGATTACACGCAGCATCCGCGGATTGCGCGGATTAACGCGCGCTGGATCCAAATCGCAGCGAGCAGGTTGCCGTAATTCCGGTGCACGGGCGTAAAGTAGCGAACCGGCCCCGACGATAGGACAGCTTGAGAGATGGAAACGCGCGGGCTCCCGCTTCCGCCGAACATCGGCAGGTTTCGCATCGAGTCGCTACTCGGTAGCGGGGGCATGGGCGAGGTTTACAAGGCAGTCGACCCCACTCTCCAGCGTACGGTCGCCGTCAAAACCGTCCGTCGCGACATCACCAAACCGGAGAGTCTCGACCGCCTCTATCGCGAGGCGCAGGCCTGCGCTCGCCTTCGCCATCCCAACATCGTCACGGTGTTCGAGGCGGGTGAGCACGACGGCACCGTCTACATCGCGATGGAGTACCTGCACGGCGAGGATCTTGCCGCGGCTCTTCGACGCGGGGCGCTGTCGCTCGAGGAACGGATACGAGTCCTGCTTCAAGTGCTTGACGCGCTGCAGCACGCCCACACCGAAAACGTCATTCATCGAGACATCAAGCCGAGCAACGTTCACCTCCTGCCGGACGGCTCCATCAAGCTGGTGGATTTCGGTCTGGCTCATATGCTGCTCGCCGAAACGATGACGGCCACCGCCGCGATTGTAGGAACACCGCACTACGCCTCGCCGGAACAGCTCAAAGGCGAGCCGATCGACCTGCGCACGGACATCTATTCGGCTGGCGCGCTCGCGTACGAGCTGTTCTCGGGTCATCCGCCGTTCCAGGCCGAAAACGAGAGCTTCGCCACCCTCATTCTGAAAGTCATTTCCGAACCATTGCCTCCGATGGCGAGCGCGTGGAGCCGTCGCATTCCGGAGCTGGAGCGCATCGTCGGCCGCGCGATGTCGAAATCACCGGCACAACGCTTTCAGTCTGCGAACGAGATGCGCGACGCGCTTGCGGCAGTTTTGGAGTCATCGCTCGACGCAATTCAGTCGCCCGGCGAAACCTCGGGCAGGCGGAGCCGCAACAAGACATCTCAGCCGCTCTGGTGGGTGAGCGGGGTCGCCGCCGCTGTCGTCATAGCGGCGGCATTGATCTTCCCGCGACCGTCGGCATCGATCGCGGACGCCGCCGCAGGAGATGTGAGGAAGCCACTGGGAGCGACGTCAGACGTACCGCCGCTGCAAGCCGAAAGCGTGTCCATGCAGCAGGACCCGCAGGCCAAACCCCGCGACCTGCTTCCGCCAGGATCCCCGTCGCTGTCCGCCGCACCACGACCGGCCGACAGTGCCGGCGACGATGGCGTGAAGGAAGTGAGCGCGAAAGCTCTATTTGGGGGAGAAGGTGCGTCGACTCCGGCGAATGCGGGGCTGAGATACAGACTGGTGCAGCAGTCGCCCGACGGCGCGGAGATCGACGTCGATCCGGCGACCACCACTTTCAGATCCGGCGATCGTGTTCGCTTTGCCTTCGAGTCGAATATCGACGGCTATTTATATGTGGTCCAACAGGGCTCGAGTGGCCGGTGGACCGTCCTGTTCCCGCATCTCGATATCAACGGAGGAAAGAACGCCGTGCGGCGCCTGTCGCGATATCAAGTGCCGCCTGAAGATTGGTTCCGGTTCGACGCGAATCCCGGAACCGAACAGGTTTTCGTGTTCCTCAGCAGAGAGCCTTACTCGCAGTTACCAGGCTTTGAACGGCCGGTCACGAAAACTGAAACTGTCACAGCGTCAATCGTGGAAGCCCTTCAAGAGACTGTCCGGTCGCGCGATCTTGTTCTCGAAAAGGATCGCCCCCAGGGACGCTCGCCCAGTCAAGCAACCTACGTCGTCAACCGCACCGAGGTTGGCAAATCCGTGGTCGCAAGCATTTCGCTGACGCACAAGCAATAAGCCTGAATTTTGACCCGCCTGCTCTTCGTCCTGCTGTCTTCCGCCGTCTTGAGCGCATCGTTTCTCTCGATGGCTTCTGGACAGCAAACGTCCGGCGGCCGCGACCTGCTGCTCGATAAAACGAAACCCAAGAGTGGCGAGGCAGGAGCGGTGCCGCGCGGATACGCGCTGATCGTGGGAATCGCCCGCTATCAGAATCTCGATGCGTCACGGCAGTTGCAATTTCCCGAAACTGACGCCGAGGCCATGTATCGCGTGCTCATCAACCACGAGGGCGGCGCGTTCCCACCTGAAAACGTCCATTTCCTGAAAGGCAATCAAGCAACGCTCGCCAATGTCCGGCGCGAGCTCGAAGAGTGGCTGCCAACGGTGGCACAGCCGGCCGATCGGGTGGTGGTCTACTTCGCCGGCCACGGCTTCGTCAAAGAGAGCCGGGGTTACCTCGCGCCGTGGGATGTCGATCCCGACAATCTCGAGCAGACGGCGTATCCCATGGCGGCCCTGGGCGAGGTGCTCGCCAATCGCGTGAAAGCCGGCTGGAAGGTGCTGCTCACCGACGCGTGTCACTCGGGAAAGATCAACGCCGAAACCACAAACGAGGCGCTTGAAGAGCAATTCAACGCGCTGCCGCAGAATTTTCTGACGCTGACTGCAACCACTGAACGTGAACAGAGCTTCGAGGACCCGAACCTTTCCACAGGATTTGGATTCTTCACCTACTTTGTCGTGCAGGCGTTCGGCGGATATGCCGATAACGATCCTTGTGACGGCCGCATCACGGCCGACGAGCTGATCGAGTACGTGCGATCGAACGTCCGCCGGTACGCGCGAGATCGTCAGCTCTCCCAAACGCCGACGGCGCGTGGCGACTACGAACCGGAGATGCTGCTCGGCGTTGGACGTGGGTGTCTCGACGGCGGCGCAAGAGCGCCATCGATGCTCGGCACCGCGATAGTCGAAACAAATCTCGAGGACGTCGAGCTGTATGTCGACGAAGCACTGATTGGAAAGCTGTCAAAGAGCAAGCCGCTCGTCGTTCCGAGCCTCTCCAGCGGACTTCACGTGTTCAAAGGCGTGAAGGCGGGCTATGAACCGGACCGCAAGGAAGTGATGATTGCGCCAGGCCAACAAGCAACCGTCACGCTTCGCATCCGCTACGTACGCCAAGTAAAAAAACCGGCAATCGAACTGAACGAGCAGGGCGAGAAGCTCCTGTTTACGCGACGTTCACCGGCGAGCGTGACGAACGTCGTTCCTGTCACGCGACGGCAGTCGGATACCGATTTGAAAAAGGCCGCCACACTCTTCGAGCGGGCGCTCGCTGCGGATGCATCGTTTGCTTTAGCCGCCCATCACCTCGGACAGGTGCATCATCTGCTCCTCAATCACGAGGAGAGCCTCAGGTTCTATCGCCGCGCCGTGGAGCTCGATGCATCAGATGTGGATTCGAGAATCGCGTGCGCCGCGGTGCTCGTCGAGCAGGGCGATGCCGATCAGGCCATACGTGAACTGATGGAAGTGCTGCGACTGGATCCGTCGAACGACGAAGCCTACTCAATGGCTTCCCGCGCCTACTGGGATAAAGGGGCCTGGACGCAGGCGATCGAACAGGCCGACAACGCAATCGCAATCAATCCCGCAAACGCCCAGGCGCATTTATGGAAGGCCGACGCGCGGCGCCAGCTCGCGGCTGCCGAGCGTGACGCGGCGCGTCAGCGACAGCTCTACGCCGACGCGCGCGAGGATTACCGCGCGTTTTTGAATCTGACGAACTTCTCGACGCCTGTTCATGAGTGGCTGGCATTTCATTTCATCGGACTCGGTGTCGGAAGCCGGCGACATGCGGATCGTCAAGGAGCGTACGACAGCCTGCGCAGCTCTGGTTTCATGGGGCTATGCCTCTCGGAGCAGAAAGTAGGGAATCCCCTTCGCGCCCGAGAGTACTGCGAGCGCGCGCTACAGCACGCCCCGCGGGATCCGATTGCCTATTTCCTGTTGGGCAACGTCAATCGCGATTTGTACAACGGCCGGCAGTCGTGCGAGTACCTGACGGCGGCGCGTGCGAGCTACGCAAAAATGATTGCGATCAACGGCGAGCTCGACGAGTCGAAGAACGCGCGCAACTACCTGACGCAGATCGAAGCTGTCATGCCGAAGCTTGGATGCCGGGGCCGCTGAGCAGTGTCGATTCTCCGAAACGCCGCTTCGCTAGCCGCCATCGCGATCATCGTCGCCGTCTGGCCGCTTGATGGCTCGACAGCACGCGTCAGTGGCGCTGCACATGTCGCTCAAGCGGCCGGTCTGAGCATCATCGTCATCGCCGGCGAAGACGCGGTCAACATCATCCAGCAGAAAACAGCGGTCGCGCCGATCGTCGAGGTGCGCGACAGAAACGACCTGCCCGTCTCCGGAGTACCCGTGACGTTTGCAATCCGCGGCGTGCACAAGGCGGCGTTCACGGGCGGAGTGCAGCGGCTGACGATCACCACCAACGCGGCTGGGCGCGCGACGGTGAGCGGCATCACGCCTCTCGGCAGCGGGACGTATCAGATCGACGTGGCGGCGGCGTACCAAGGACAAACCACGACGGTGACGATCAGCCAGACCAACGTTCTCACTGGGGCGGTCGCTGCGGCTGGTGCGGCTGGCGCTGGTGCAGCCGCTGCCGCCGGCGGTGCTGGCGGACTCTCGGCCGCCGCCGTCGGCGGCATCGCTGCCGCCATCGGTGGGGGCACCCTGGTTGCCCTCAAAGCTGGCAGCGGCAAGTCCAATGATTCATCCAGTTCCCCGGCACCGACCAGTCCGAGTCCTCCAGCTCCAACAGGTCCAACGACCATCACGTACACAGGCCCGGTTGAAGGCCAGATCGTCATCACGACAACGACGACGACAAACTTCTCGACGACGTGCGTGGTGACATGGTCGATCACGGGCACGATGACCGTGGCTGTTCAACAGCAGACGGGAGGAACCCTCACTGGTAACGCCTTCACGACCGGAACGCAGATTCCGATTGCGGCGACGGCGGCGCCATACTGCGACAGCCCCTCGGGCAGCATGCCGTTCAATAGAGGTGGAGTGCTAATGGGCACAGCGACGAATTTCGGCGTGAGTCAGGAGACCAGTTCGACGGGGCCAACGCCGACCGGCGGATACGTCACTGTAACTACTACTTTCACGTTTTCGGGTGCGTTGATGAATGGAATGGTCTCGGGAACGATCACATATGGCCACTCGGGCAGAGGCGAACAGAGTTCCCCCTTCAACGGGATTATCACTTCGAGTGGGTCGACCACGATGCAAGTGACGCTGCGCTAATGCCACACCTTTTTCGCTATCGAACCTGGTACGGTGGCCGCCCCATGCGCGCCACACTTTTCACAGCAATCGTGGTCCTGTGCTTCGCGGGAGCCTCGCCAAGCGCGTTTCAGGCGCGGCCTACTGCAGATTCAGGGCAGAGCGGCTCTGTTGAAGCGCGAGCACTGAAGATAATCGTGATCGCCGGCGAAGACGCCGTGAACATCATCCAGCAGAAGACCGCGGTCAGTCCGATTGTAGAAGTGCGCGATCGAAACGATCTTCCTGTGGCAGGTGCGTTGGTGAGCTTCGCAATCGGCGGTGGACACAACGCGGCATTCGGTGGCGGCCTCCAGACACTCACGGTCACGACGAACGCGGCGGGCCGCGCAGCAGCCATTGGGCTGACGCCGACGAGCAGCGGCGCCGTGCAGATCAACGTCACCGCGGCGTTTCAAGGTCAGACGGCCACGGCGACGATTACCCAGGCAAATTTCACGACCGCCGCACAGGCGGCTCAGGCAGCGAAGGTGCCGGGATCAGGTGGGACGAGTGGTGCAACCGGCACCGCCGGTGCGACGACGGGAACGGCTGCGGGTGCCGCAGCGGGCACAGCGGGCGGACTGTCAGGTGCCGGCGTTGGCGCCATTGTAGGCGGGGCGGCCGCGGGTGGGCTTCTCGCGCTGAAGGCGGCAAGCGGCGGCTCAGACTCGGGCAGCGATCCTGCTCCCGGCGGTTCCGGCAACCCGCCACCCAGCCAGCCGCCAACGGCTGCTTGCAGATTCACCGCCGCGCCGACTTCGTTCAATGCGCGGAGTCAGGGCGATTCCATGTTTGTTGCGGTTACCGTCGAGCCGGATGGTTGCCAACCGCGGACATGGAGCGCGACGAGCAACGCTTCGTTCATCACGATCAATCCAGCAACGACGTTTCCAAGCACGGGCACCGGAAGGTTCGAGCTGCTCGTCATGCAGAACATCGCGGGTAGCGCTCGAACCGGCACAGTAACGGCCGCGGACCAGACCGTCAGTGTCACGCAGACCGCGCGCTGTAGCTTCACTGCAAGCCCCCGCGTCCTCAACTTTCCGGCTGGTGGTGGACAAGCGGTTGTGAACGTGAGCGCAGAACCGCAGGGTTGCGACGAAAGCTCGTGGCGGGTCACCAACCTTCCATCCTTCATCACAGTCAGCGCCACTGGCGGCACAGGCACTGGCTCGATCACCGCGACTGCGCAGCCGAACCTCAATCCATTGCTGCGCACCGATGTGGTGGGAGTTGCCGGCGAGCTCGTACAGATCCTGCAAGCAGGTAGTGCGTCCGCGTGCGTCGCTCAAGAGCGCAGCGGCGGGGACATCGCGGAAACGCGCACCATCGATCTCGGCAGATCGTCCGGCACTTTTCTCTTCAGCTACGAAACAAGCGTCGACACGCCCGATCGGATGCTCGTCAGCTATCAGGGCAGCCCTCTCTTCGACACCGGCTGCGTCGCGC
>DASPWV010000368.1:0-3050 GCA_035637635.1 Vicinamibacterales bacterium
TCTTCGACCGGATGGAAAACGCGTCTCAGGCGTCCCACAAACGGGCATCGCATCCCGGCGAACGACATCGGATCCGGCGTCCGAGCCGCGATTCCGCGTCATAGTTCGCCCGCGCCGGCTGGCACACCCTTCGCCACAGAGTGGCCCGATGTCGACCTTCCTGCAGGATGTCCGTTACGCGTTTCGCACGCTCCAGCGCTCCCCCGCCTTTGCCGTGATCGTGGTCTTGACGCTCGGCCTCGGTATGGGCGCCAACACGGCTATCTTCTCGCTGATGGACCAGGTGCTGCTGCGCAGGCTGCCCGTCAAGAATCCGCGCGAGCTCGTGCAGCTCGATGGACCGGGCACGTTCATGGGGCGGACGTTCAACGATCGCACATTCTCCTATCCGATGTACGCCGACCTGCGCGATCGAAACACGGTGTTCACCGGCCTCATCGCGCGGTTTCCCGCCAACGCGACCCTCACGTATCGCGGTCAAGCCGAACGCGTCGACGTGGAGCTCGTTTCGGGAAACACGTTCGAGGTGCTCGGCGTCTCGCCAATCATTGGTCGCCCGCTGACGCCGGAAGACGATCGAACGCCGGGGGCGCATCCAGTGGCGGTGATCAGCTACAGCTACTGGCAGCGGCGTTTCGCCGCATCGCCAGCGGCGCTCAATCAGGTGGTCACCATCAACAGCACGCCCGTCACCATCATTGGCGTGGCGCCGGCCGGATTTGCGGGAGTCGTGGCCTCACAAACACCCGATGTGTTCATGCCGATCATGATGAAGGCGCAGCTGACGCCGACCTGGAACGACCTGGATAACCGCCGCAGCCGATGGCTCACGGTAGTCGGGCGTTTGAAGCCAGGCATGACAATCGACAGCGCCAAAGTGCAGCTCGATCTGGTTTATCAGCAGATCCTCGCGTATGAGCTGCAGGCAGTGCCCGCGTTTGCATCGGCCCCCGATCGCTTCCGCGATCGGTTTCGCGAGAAGACGCTCATGCTGTATCCGGCGAGCCGCGGTCTCTCCGGTCTTCGCGAGAGTGCATCGAGTCCGCTCCTGGTGTTGATGGCGATGGTCGGCCTCGTGCTGCTCATTGCATGCGCAAACGTGGCAAACCTGCTGTTGACGCGGGCAACGGCACGTCAACGCGAAATGGCCGTGCGGCTCGCGCTCGGCGCCGCGCGCAACCGCCTCATTCGTCAAACGCTCACCGAGTCGCTCGTGCTGGCAATCGCCGGTGGCATCGTCGGCCTTGTCCTGTCGATTTGGGTTGGCGATCTGCTGCTCGGCGCGATGCCAGGTGAAACTGTCACACGGTCGCTCTCCACTTCTCCAGATATCCGAGTTGGATTGTTTACCGGCGCACTCTCGCTCGTTACCGCGCTCGTCTTCGGTCTCGTGCCCGCGATGCAGTCGGCACGCGTGGAGCTCAATCGCACCATGCGTGAAGAGACCGGCTCGGTCTCCGGCAGCGCACACCAGGCGCGATTTCGCAAAGGTCTCGTGGTGGCGCAGGTGGCGCTGTCGATGCTGCTCGTCGCGGGGGCGGGCCTCTTTGCGCGCAGTTTGTACAACCTGCGACAACTCGATCCGGGATTTCAAACGGACAGCCTCATCACGTTCCATGTCGATCCTTCGCTCAACGGCTACGATCAAAACCGCATCAAGCGTTACTACGACCGGTTGCTTCACGACCTGACGAGCATGCCGGGTGTGCAGTCGGCGTCGCTCGCGCAGGTCGCCGCACTCACCTCGAGCGTGTCGAGTCGGACGGTGCAGGTGCAGGGCTACACGCCGAAACCCGACGAGAACATGAATCCGTGGACGAACGAGATCGCGCCAGATTATTTTCGGACGCTGGGCATGCCGCTCGTCATGGGCCGCGAGTTCAACGAGCGGGACGTCGCCGGAGCGCCGCTCGTCGCGATCGTCAATGAGACGTTTGCGAAGTACTACTTTCCGGGTGAAAACCCCATCGGGCATCGCTTCGGGTTTCGATCCATGAACAATCCGGCTGCGCTCGAAATCGTCGGCGTCGTCAAGGACGCGATCTACGCGAACATGCGTCGCAACGCCGAAGAGACACAAACGCCGCGGTTCGTTTACACGCCGTATCAGCAGAGCGAGGAGCTCAACGAGATGACGGTGTATGTGCGCGCCTCAGGCCCGGTCGATGCGATGGCGGACCAGCTCCGCACCGTTGTCCGCCGCGCCGATTCGTCGATGCCGATCTTCTCGTTGCAATCGATGGACAAGACGGTCGATGAAGCGCTCTTCAACGAGCGGATGCTCGCGTTGCTCTCGGCAGCCTTTGGGCTGCTCGCGACTTTGCTTGCGGCGATTGGCCTCTACGGCGTGATGTCTTACACGGTGTCGCGCCGCACCCGAGAGATCGGCATCCGCATCGCGCTGGGCGCGGAACGCGCCAATGTCGTGTGGCTCGTGCTTCGGGAAGTCGCGCTCCTGACCTTCATCGGGATTGCCGTCGGTGTCCCCGTGGCGCTCGGCCTCAGCCGTCTCGTGAAGGCGCAGTTGTTCGGCGTCGAACCCGCCGACCCCGTCACCTTGACGATCGCGGCGTTCGCGCTGACGCTCGTGGCGTTTCTTGCCGGGTACATCCCGGCGCGGCGCGCGGCGGGCGTGCAGCCGGTGTTTGCGTTGCGATACGAGTAGCATCGCAGGCGGCCCTCAAGAGCCGCCACTACATGACAGTCCACTGCGGAATTGCGAGGCTCGTAGTGGCGGGGCTTCCGCCTCCGCCAAGGCTTCGGCGAGACTCGCCGACGCTCGCGAGGTGAACGCGACGAGCGAAGGCGGTCAGCCCCGCCTCTCGATTGCCGCAGGTATATAGACTGACAGCATGCGTGTTGCTGCTCTCCCGCTGGTCCTTCTGCTTCCCGCGGTTGCGGTCGCCCAGACGGCCACGCCTGCGGTTGGCATTCCATCGAGTGTGGCCGAACGCCGCGCCGCAATCATCAGCAACGTCCGCTATTCCCTGACTGTATCCATTCCTGAAAACGTTGCGGAACGCGTGACCGGACGCAACGTCATTCACTTC
>DASPWV010000369.1:0-2842 GCA_035637635.1 Vicinamibacterales bacterium
CGCGCTGGCCGATGTACGTGCGTCAATTCAAACAGTTCATCCGGTCTGCCCGAGCCGATTTCGATGAGCGGCGGTATGGATCCATTGTCGATCTCATGCGCGCCTGCCAGAAGGATGGTTTCCTTCGCCTCGAGCGCGACCGGCAAGGGGCGCTGCGGGTGTTCGCGACCGGGCCGGTGCGGGCGAACTCACTGCCGCATGGCTGGTCGACGATAACGGCCGATCATACACAGCCGGCCGCCGTGGACGACGTCATTGAAACTATGCCCATTGCCGAAGAACCGTCGCAGGCAGCCTTCGTCGTGGAGTCAGACGATGCGCGAGGCAACGTTGCGCCGCTGGAAGAAAAGAAAGCGCGCCGACCACGCCGAACGCAGGTCGCGAGCTCGGAAGGCGACCGGCCGAAACGCGCACGCAAGTCGCCGCCGAAGGCGAAGAGTGCAAGGGCAGAGACACGAGGCCGATCGAAAGCACGCTGACGCGTGTCATACGCAGGTAGCGCGCGAGTTCTACGAACCTCCGTCCGTATAATCAACTTCCGCATGGCGACCTCGTACACCGCGAAGGACATCACCGTCCTCGAAGGTCTCGAGCCGGTCCGCAAACGCCCCGGCATGTACATCGGTGGCGTCGGCAGCTCCGGCCTGCACCATCTCGTCTGGGAGATTCTCGACAACGCGATCGACGAGGCGATGAACGGCTACGCCTCGAACATCTGTGTCACCCTTCACAAGGACGGATCGTCCATCACAATCACTGACGATGGCCGTGGCATTCCTGTTGATGTTCATTCGAGCACGAAGAAGAGCGCGCTCGAAGTGATCTTCACCATGCTGCACGCGGGCGGGAAGTTCGATCCGGGCAGCTACAAAACGGCCGGCGGTCTTCACGGCGTCGGCGCGAGCGTGGTCAACGCGCTATCCCGCGAATTGGTCGCGACCATCAAACGCGATGGCCAGCGGTGGGAGATGCGCTTCAAGCAGGGCCGGCCAGCCACCGGATTGAAGAAGCTCGGCGCCGCGCGAGGCAGCGGCACCGCCGTTTTCTTCAGGCCCGATCCAACGATCTTTCCGAAGATTGAGTTCGATGCAGGCGTCATACGAGACCGGCTCGAAATCGCGAGTTATCTGCACCGCGGCGTCAAGATCGCCTTCGAAGACGAAACGTCGGGATCACGGCAGACGTTTCAACATGCCGAAGGCCTGACCGATTACCTCCGTAAGATCGTCGGCGACCGCGGCGCCAAAGCCGCGCACGAGACGCCGTTCACGCTCGAAAGAGAAAACGGTCTCAGACTGGAGCTCGCTCTCCAATGGACCGAAGCCACCGACGAGCACCTGCGAAGCTACGTCAACGGCATTCCAACGGGGTCGGGCGGAACGCACGAGAACGGCTTTCGCGCCGGTCTTGGAAAGGCCGTTCGAAACTACATCGAGACGCATAACCTCACCCCCAAGGGCGTGACGCTCACGGCTGAGGACATCCGCGAAGGCCTTGTCTGTGTGCTGTCAGCCTTTCTGCAGGAGCCGCAATTTCAGGGACAGACGAAGGATCGCTTGAACAATCCGGAGATGCTGTCGGCCGTTGACGGCATGGTGCGGCCGGCGCTCGAGCACTGGCTCAATCACAACCAGTCCGTCGCCGAAGCTATCGTCGCGCGCATCATTCTGGCAGCGCGCGCGCGCGAAGCCAGCCGCGCGGCGCAGCAGGAGGTCATCAGAAAGGGTCCTACGTCAGGACGCGTGACGCTTCCCGGCAAGCTCTCCGACTGCACCCATCCAGCCTCCACCACAAGCGAGCTGTTCATCGTCGAGGGCGATTCGGCGGGCGGATCCGCGAAGCAAGGACGCGACCGCGCCCGACAGGCCATTCTGCCGCTGCGCGGCAAGGTGATGAATACCGAGGGGCTCACCACAGGAAAGGTTCTCGAAAACAAGGAGCTCGCCGATCTCGTGACGGCGCTTGGCTGCGGCGTCGGAAAGAGCTTCGACATCTCGCGGATTCGGTACGGAAAGGTAATCATCCTTGCGGATGCCGACTCGGACGGACACCACATTGCGACGCTTCTCTTGACGTTCATCTATCGGCACATGCCGCAGCTTTTGGCGGCGGGCAAGGTCTACCTGGCGCAGCCGCCGTTGTACAGGATCGACATCGGCAAAGAGACGCTCTGGGCGCTCGACGACAGCCACAAGGATCAGATTCTCAAGCAGCGCGCCGGCCGCGCCACGCCGGAGATCACTCGATTCAAAGGACTGGGCGAGATGATGCCGAAAGTGCTGTGGGAGACGACGCTCAACCCGCGCACGCGCCGGTTGCTGCGAGTCGAGGTCTCCGATCAACTCGTGACGGATCGGGTGATCAACGAGCTGATGGGAAAGGACGCGTCAGCACGGTTTCGCTTTATCATGGAGCGCGCCGAAGAGGCGCAGGAGCTGGACGTTTAACCCCGCAATTCACTCGAGCTGAGAACCGAGCGTTGCAGCTGATGAGACATGGGGCCCACGGGGTTAGCTTGTTCGTCGCCGCCATCTATGTTGCCGGCGCTCTGATCGGACTCATCGTGATGCGCGACCCGTGGCCCGAGCGGCTGATCACCGCGCTCGCATGGCCGCTTGGAGTGCTCGCATTCGCCGTCGTAGCCGTCGTCCTGGCGGCCGCGGCAGTGTATTTGTGGCCTGTCCCACTGCTCACCACTATTGCGGTGTTGACGGCAGTGTTCTACGTACTGTCGCGAACCTGACCGCCTCCGCTCGCGTTCTCGTCGAGCGCGAGCGTCCGCGACGGTCGTCTGTTCCGACGTACAATCGTTCTTCGCTTTATGTCGGCCGCAGCGCCACTA
>DASPWV010000370.1:0-7233 GCA_035637635.1 Vicinamibacterales bacterium
GAACCTCGAACCTGGAACCTCGAACCCTCGAACCGGTACTCAGCTATCGGAAATCTTCGATGCGAAGCTCGAGATAGCTGGCGCCTTCGAACTCGTTCTGCTCGAGTGAGAACGCGAGCTCGACCCCGGCCTTTTGTTCAACCAGCATCGCCTCGCGATCGGCAGCATTCCAGTGAATCGCACGAAATGTGCGGCCATCCTGTCGAAATGAGATCTTGAGATGGCGATCCTTCAATACTCGGGGACCGTCAACGATCTGCACGGGTCCGGTATGAAACACTGGCTTGGTGTTGCCCGGTCCGAATGGCGCCAGTCGCTCGAGCTCGGACACGACTTGGCTGCTGATCCGGCCAAACGTGAGCGGAGCATCGAGCCAGAGACGGGGCCGCAGATCGTCGGGCTGAAGCCGCGCCTCGGCCCATTCGTTGATTTGCTGGCGGAACTGCTTGACCCGCGCGGTTTCAAGTTGAAGTCCCGCCGCTTGTTTGTGGCCGCCGAACCGCAGCAACAACGCGGCGCAGGACTCGAGCGCGGCGAGCATATTGAATCCTGGAATGCTGCGGCAGGATCCGTGCGCCACTTCCCCGTCGATGGACAGCACGATCGTGGGGCGATAGAACGTGTCGACAATCTTCGACGCCACAATGCCGATGACCCCGCGATGCCAGCCCTCTCCAGCCACCACCAGCAGCGATCGCGAGCCGATGTCCGGATCCGTCTCGATAATCTTCTTCGCTTTCGCAACGATGTCCTGTTCTTCCTCGCGGCGGCGCGTGTTTTCCACCTCCAGTTGTTCCGCCAGTGATCGGGCTTCGTCCGCCATTCCCTCGTCGGCGGCGAGCAGCAGCCTCGTTGCGATATCCGGCGTGCTCATACGCCCGGCGGCGTTCACGCGCGGCGCGACCATGAAGGCAATGTGATAGCTGTCAATCGTCTTGCCGGTGAGCCCGGCGACTTCCAGCAGCGAGCGAAGTCCGACTTTGTGCGGCCCCTTGGACAGCATCTGCAGCCCAAGCTTCGCGATGACGCGATTCTCACCAACGAGCGGCACGACGTCGGCCAGCGTGCCGATGGCGGCGACTTTGACGAACGCCGGCAGCCAGTTGGTTCGGCCCGTGCGTTGACACAGCGCCTGGACCACCTTGAGCGCAACGCCGACGCCAGCCAGATTCTTGTCCGGGTACGAGCAGTCGTGCCGTTTGGGATTTACAACCGCGCACGCCTGCGGGAGCTCCGCATCGGGTTCGTGATGATCCGTGATGATCAAATCCACGCCGAGCTCGCGTGCGCGCCGCGCCGCATCCGCGCCGCGAATGCCGCAATCGACGGAGATCACGACCTTCACGCCTTCCGCGTGGAGGCGGTCGACGGCCGCTGGCTGCAGTCCATACCCATCCCGCAATCGCTCCGGAATGAAATGCACGACGTCGGCGCCGAGCATTTCGAGCGCCCGGCGCAGGATGACGGTCGACGTGATGCCGTCCACGTCGTAATCGCCATGGACGGCGATGCGCTCGCGTTCCGCGATTGCGCGCAACAGCCGATCGACGGCGAGTCCCATGTCGGCGAGGCGCATCGGATCGAGAAGATGATCGAGTGACGGATTCAAGAAGCGCGACGCGGCGTCCACGTCGCCGAGCCCTCGAATCGCGAGAAGACGTGCGGTAACCAACGACACGCCGAGCTCGCGAGCGAGCACTGTCGCCTGCACGTCGTCACACGCATATGGCTGCCAAAGGAGAGGAGCCCTCATGTCAGTAGTTCCCAGTTCCCAGTTCCCAGTTCAAAGTTTTAGTTCTGAGTTCATGAGTCAAGAAGTCCGAGGCACTAGAAACTGAAAGCTTTGGGAACTTACAACTCAACTTTGAACTGGCAACTGGCAACTGGAAACTGTTCACGATTCGATTAACCCCACGTTCCCCATCCGCCGGAACTTCTGATACCGCTGTTCGAGACGCGTGTTGATGTCGGGCGCTCTCGTCGCGCCGAGCGCGCGATCGAGCGCCGTGTCGAGGATGGCCGCCGCTTGCGTCGGGTCCGTGTGAGCGCCCCCGATTGGCTCGGGTACGATTTCGTCGATAACGCCGAGACGAAGCAAATCCGGGGCGGTGAGCTTCAGCGCTTCCGCGGCTTCCAATTTTCGTCCCGCATCGCGCCACAGAATGGCCGCGCAGCCTTCGGGCGGGATCACGCTGTAGATGGCGAATTCGTGCATCAGAATCCGGTCGCCCACGGCGATGCCGAGCGCACCGCCGCTGCCTCCTTCGCCGTGCACCACGACCACGATGGGAACCGTGAACATCGCCATTTCACGCAGATTGAGCGCGATGGCCTCGGCAACACCACGCTCCTCGGACTCGATGCCCGGATACGCCGCCGGCGTATCGACGAAGCACACGATGGCTCGCCGGAACTTCTGCGCCATCAGCATTGTCCTGAGCGCTTTGCGATAGCCCTCGGGCCGGGCGTAGCCGAAGTTGCGGTAAATCTTCTGCTTCGTGTCACTGCCCTTCTGGTGGCCAACGACCAGGATTTCCTCGCCGCGATAACGCGCCATGCCTGCAATGATGGCGTGGTCGTCTGCGAACCGGCGGTCGCCGCGAATCTCCACGAAATCGGTGCAGAGCCGCTCGACGTAATCGAGCGTGGCGGGCCGTGACGGGTGCCGGGCGACAAGCACGCGCTGCCATGGCGTGAGACGGCTGTAGATGTCGGCGCGGATCTGGCTGATGCGCGCCTCGAGTCGATCGATGTCCTGGCGGCGCTGCTCGGTTTCGGGCAGCTTCGACAATGCCTCGACCTCCTTCAGCAGGATGCCGATGGGTTCTTCGAACTCGAGGAGCTCAGGCATGAATCTAACGAAGGGTCACGGAACCCACGCCGCACAACCGTTCAACTTCTTCGAGCAATTGCTCCGATGGCTTCACGCGGACCTGCGGTGTCACGTCGGCACTGACACGCAGCCGGCGGCCGTCCTTCACGACCTGCATCTCGATTGCGACTGGACGATCGCCGCGGTTCGCGGCCAGCACCTCCCATAATTTCTCCAGCTTTTCCCGCGTGCAATCGCCGTTCAGCTGAATGGTGACGCTCTTGGCCAACCGCTCACGCAGCGTGTCGAGCGGAAACAGTTCGGTGGCCTGCATGCGCGCAGATTCTTCATCGCGCTCGAAGCGGCCCCGTACTGCCACCAGCCCGCCCGGCTCGACATGCGCGCGGTAGCGTCCGAAGGCCTCAGGAAACACCACGACTTCCACCGATCCCTGTGCGTCTTCCAGCATGAAGACGCTCATAGGATCCCCCTTTTTGGTTTTGAGCGCGCGGACGGAGGAAATGATACCGCCCACGTAAACGTCTTCGACGAGGAGCCGCCCCGGCGTGCCGTCGATCGGCTGTGGGAGATCCGCGAGAACGAGATCGCCCACTGTGCGGGCGCCAAACGCGCGCAAATCGCTCGCATAGCGATCCACCGGATGTCCGCTCAAATACAACCCGAGCGCGTCCTTTTCCTGCTGGAGCAGTTCCATCTCGCTCCACGGCGCCGCGTCGGGAAGACGGATGATGGCGAGCTTGTCCTCGCCGTCGCCGCTGGCAAAGAGATCCGCCTGACCCTGATCGCGATCGCGTTGCGTGCGGCTCCCGTGTTCGATGGCGCTGTCGACAGAGGCGAGGAGCTTCGAGCGGCCGATTCCGGGCGCCACGCCGCCTGGAATAAGGCTGTCGCACGCGCCCGACTTGACGAGCGCCTCGAGCACGCGCTTATTGACCGAGCGAAGATCCAGTTCTTCGCAGAGCTGGTGAAGCGACGTCACCCGGCCGACGCGCGCGCGGGTCTCGACGATGCAGCCAATGGCGCCTTCGCCCAGACCTTTGATAGCGGTGAGTCCGAAGCGGACGCCTCCGGGTACGACGGTGAAGTGCAATTGGCTTTCGTTGATGTCCGGCGGCAGGATGGCAATGCCGCGGTCACGGCATTCACCGATATAGAGCGCGAGCTTATCGGTGTTTGCCGCTTCGATGGTCAGAAGCGCGGCCGCGAAGTGGCGGGGGTAGTTCGCCTTGAGATACGCGGTCTGATACGCAAGATACGCGTAAGCGGTCGAGTGCGCTTTGGGGAACCCGTATCCGGCAAAGTATTCCATCAACTCGAAGACCTTCGCCGCCTTCCGCTCGTTGATGCCCTTGCTGCGAGCGCCGGCCATGAAGGCGTCGCGCTGTTTGGCCATGACCTTCGGGTCCTTCTTGCCCATGGCCTTCCGCAGCACATCGGTCTGTCCGAGCGTGAAGCCCGCAAGCGTCTGCGCAATGCGCATCACCTGTTCCTGATACGCGATGACGCCGTAGGTATCCGAGAGGATCGGCTCGAGTTGAGGCAGCTCGTATTTCACCTCGCTCTTGCCCTGCTTACGAGAAATGAAATCGTCGACCATCCCCGACTTGAGCGGTCCGGGCCGATAGAGCGCGTTCATCGCAATCAAATCGTCCAGCCGCTGCGGCTTGGCTTTGCGCAGGATCTCGCGCATGCCGGCGCTCTCGAACTGGAAGATGCCGTAGGTCTGACCCTCGATGAACAGCTGATAGGTTTTCGGATCGTCGAGTGGAATCGCGTCGATGTCGAGCACGATACCGTCGGTGCGTTCGATCTCTTCGAGCGCATCGTGGATGAGCGTCAGCGTGCTGAGGCCGAGAAAGTCCATCTTCAGCAGACCGACCCGATCCACCTCCTTCATGGCCCACTGCGTCGTGATTTCGTCGCGGTTGCTCTTGAAGAGCGGCGCGTAATCGGTAATGGGTCCCGGCGCGATCACGACGCCCGCCGCGTGGACGCCGGCGTTCCTGGAGATGCCTTCGAGGCGTTTGCCCATTTCGAGCAGTTCCTTCACACGCGGGTCCTGCTCTTGCATCTGCCTCAGCTGCGGATTCTCAGCGAGCGCTTTCTCGAGCGTCATGTCGAGCGCAGCGGGGATCTGCTTGGCGATCCGATCCACGTCCGCATACGGCATGTCGAGCACGCGGCCGACATCGCGGACGACCGCCTTCGCCTTCATCGTGCCGAACGTGATGATCTGCGAGACGTTCTCGCGGCCATACTTCCGCGTGACGTATTCAATGACCTCGCCGCGCCGGCGCTCGCAGAAGTCCACGTCGATGTCGGGCAGCGATACGCGTTCGGGATTGAGAAAGCGCTCGAAGATGAGGTCGTAATGCAGCGGATCGACGTCGGTGATACGGAGCGACCACGCGACCACGCTGCCGGCCGCCGATCCACGTCCCGGTCCGACAGGTATTCCGCGCTCGCGTGCGTGGCGGATGAAATCCCAGACAATCAAAAAATATCCGGGGTATCCCATCTGCTTGATCATCTCGATCTCGTACGAGAGCCTCTGCTCGTACTCAGCGATCGAGTGACGAAGCTTGCCGTCGTCTGCGAGCTGGCGAAGACGCGTCAGGCGGTCCGCGAATCCTTGCCGCACCATGCGCTCGAAGTACTCATCGAGCGTGTACCCGTCCGGCACGTCGAACTTCGGTAGATGATTTTCTCCGCCTTTGATCTCGACATCGCACCGCTCCGCGATGCGAAGGGTGTTCGCGACGGCGTCTGGATGGTCTTTGAAGATCTCCGCCATCTGTTCGGCAGTTTTCAAAAAGAACTGATCGCCGTGGTAGCGCAGGCGCTGCTCGTCGTTGACCGACTTGCCGGTGCCGATGCAGAGCAGGATGTCGTGCGGCTTGTGATCGTCTTGCCGCAGATAGTGCACGTCGTTGGTGCACACCAGGGGCATGTTCAGATCGCGGGCAATCGGCAGCAGGCCCGTATTGACGACGCGCTGCTCGTCGATACCCTGGAACTGCATCTCCAGGAAGAAATTGCCGGCGCCGAGAATGTCGCGATACGTTGCAGCCGCGGCCGCCGCCCGCTTTGCCTGCTCCGCGCGAATTTCCGACGCGACCTCGCCTTTCAGACAACTGCTCAGGCCAATCAGGCCGGCGCTGTGTTTTGCGAGGAGCTCCTTGTCGATGCGCGGCTTGTAGTAGAAGCCTTCGGTATAGCCGGACGACACGAGCTTGATCAGGTTCTTGAATCCGATCTCGTTCTCCGCCAATAGCACGAGATGGTTCGCCGTCTCGCCAATGCTGCCGCTCTTATCCAGCCGGCTGCCGGGCGCGACGTACACCTCGCAGCCGAGAATCGGCTTGATGCCGCGCTTGCGCGCCGCATCGTGGAACACGACGGCCGAAAACATGTTGCCGTGTTCGGTGACGGCTATTGCCCCCATCTCGAGCTTCTGTGCCTGATCCAGCAACTCCTCGATCCGGCACGCGCCGTCGAGCAGAGAGTATTCGGTGTGGAGGTGAAGGTGGACGAAGCTGTTCATGCCCTCTGTCACTTCTTAGTTTCCAGTTTCCAGTTGCCAGTTCAAAGTTGAGTTATTAGTTGCGCCGTAACTTCGAACTGAAACGTTGAACTGGGAACTGATAACTGGAAACTCTGTCGGTTATTCCCACTCGATTGTCGACGGCGGTTTCGACGAAATGTCGTACACCACGCGATTGACGCCGCGGACCTCGTTGACGATACGTGACGAGATGGTCGCGAGCAGGTCGTGCGGCAGTCGGGCCCAGTCCGCGGTCATCCCATCGAGACTTTCGACGGCACGAATCGCGACCGTGTACTCATAGGTCCGCGCGTCGCCCATCACGCCGACGCTTTGAACCGGAAGCAGCACCGCAAAGCTTTGCCAGAGGCGCTCGTACCAGCCGGATCGACGCATTTCGTCGGCGACAACCGCGTCTGCACGCCGAAGCAACTCGAGCCGCTCGCGTGTGAGCGCGCCCAGAAGGCGCACCGCCAATCCAGGCCCCGGAAACGGCTGGCGGATCAAAAACTCGCGATCGATCCCCAGATCCCGTCCAACCGCGCGCACTTCGTCCTTGAACAGCTCCCGAAGCGGTTCGACCAGGGTGAAACGCATCCGCTCGGGCAGACCGCCAACGTTGTGGTGGCTCTTGATCGTGGCCGACGGGCCACGGACCGACTGAGATTCGATGACATCCGGGTAGAGCGTGCCCTGCGCGAGAAAGTCGAAGTGTCCGAGCTTCCGGGCCTCTTCTTCAAAAACGTCAATGAATGTGCCGCCGATGACCTTCCGTTTCTGTTCGGGATCGAACACGCCCTCGAGCTTTGCAAGAAACGTTTCCGAAGCGTCGACGAAGTGGACCGGCAACTGAAGG
>DASPWV010000371.1:0-7296 GCA_035637635.1 Vicinamibacterales bacterium
AAAAAGGTGTGGTACTCGGGATTCAGCCGCGACAACTCCGGCCTCGATGAAATCGGCGCCACCGCGTTCTGGCGCGCCGCCTACGCGAACGATGTGGAGGCCATGCGCATTCTCGTAGCACACGGCGCGGATCCAAACATCCCCACGATCGCCGAGCGTGCGCAACGCGCCGCGGCCGGCCTGCCTTCGTTGGCAATTGGCGCCCCCGGCCAGACTCCACTCCATGCCGCGGCCGGCGCTGGGTACTTGCAGGATTACGCTGGCAATGGCCACCGCATTCATCCTGCCGGCTGGTTGCCTGCGGTGAAGTACCTCGTCGAAGAGCTCGGGGCCGACGTGAATGCCAGAGATCACGAGGGCAATACGGCTGCGCACTACGCGGCCGCGCGCGGCGACGACGAGATGCTTCTCTACCTGGTCTCCAGGGGCGCTGACGTCACCGTTGTGAACCGGCGTGGACAGACCACCATAGACGCAGCGAACGGGCCGAGGCAGCGCGTTCAACCATTCCCGGCAACGATCGACCTTCTCGAGCGCCTGGGCGCAAAGAACAATCACAAGTGCGTTTCGTGTTGATGTCACGCACGACGAACACGCAACCACCATCGTCACGAACGGCAACATGAAATCGGAGACCGCCACCGGGACAAGCTGAGGAGTGCAAGTCATGGCTACTACCCTCCATGTGAAAGTGATACGTCGCTGGCGGATCGAGTCCCTGGTCGCAGTCGTGTGCATAGTCGCGGCGCTGCCCGCGTGGGCGCAAACACCGTTTGGCGCAATTGACGGTGTGGTCCGCGACGAAAGCGGAGGCGTTCTGCCGGGCGTCACGGTCGCGATCGCCTCTCCGGCCTTGATCGAAGGTGCCCGGACGACGGTCACAGACGCGATGGGCACCTATCAGTTCCTTCGGCTCCCGGTGGGGACCTACATCGTCAAGTTCTCGCTGTCCGGATTCAAAGGGGTCGTACGGGAGAACGTCATCATCAACGCGAGTTTCACCGCGACGATCAACGCGAGCCTCGAAGTCGGCGCGCTCGAAGAAACGGTAACGGTCACGGGCGCGTCGCCGCTGGTCGACATCCGGACCACTACCGGTCAGACCGTCATCACGAGCGAAGTGTCAACGACCATTCCGAGCTCGCGAAATCTCACCGACATGTCCCGGTTCGTCCTCGGCGCATCGACCAGCTCGCCGGATGTCGGCGGATCGTCGCAGTACAACTACACGCCGATTCAGGTTCATGGCAGCCGCGCGAGCGATCGATCGCACTACGTCGACGGCTTCGCAGCGAATGGACTCTTCGGCGACGGCGACACGCCAGTGATGTTCAACGCCAACGGCGCGAGAGAGGAGATCGACTATCAGACGACCGCGATTCCGGCAGCGTTCCCTTACGGGGGCGCCGTGATGAGTGCGGTCTCGAAATCGGGCGGCAACAGCCTGAGCGGTGAGGTGTTCGGCAATGCCCAGGTGAACACGGCGGACAATCTCGACGACCGGTTGCGTGGCCTGGGTGTTCGTGCGACGAGCGGTTCGACAGGGTCGCGTGACATCGACGGGTCGCTCGGCGGCCCCATCAAGAAAGACCGGCTCTGGTTCTTCGGCTCGGCGCGCCACACGTTCTACGGCGGGCTGGTGGCGAACCAGTTCTTTCCCGATGGCCGGCAGATGACCGACGATGACCGGCGTGAGGCGTACGTCGGCAAGTTCTCGTTGAAGCTCACCCCCGTCAACAAGCTCGGGCTCATGTTCGCGACCGACACGCACGAGCGGCCGTATCGGCGCGGTGGCGCCAACTTCGTCGCCCCGGAGGCGGCCAATCACAACTATTTCGGACCCAACCTCTGGTCGTCAGCCGCCTGGACCGGCACCCGTGGCAACGCGTGGCTCTATGAGTTGCAGGCGGCGCACTTCAATCGGCCGGCGAATCAGTCGTACCGGGACGAAGTCGGACCCAACGATGTCGCCCGTCTCGACATCGTCACGAGCGTGCTGACCGGCGGGCCGACAAACCTGATGGATACCGACCAGAGCGTCAACTACCTGGGCGGCTCGGTGACGCGGGTGGGGAACTGGTTCGGGAGCCACGAGCTGAGGACGGGCATCCAGTCCAACTGGGGCTTCTATACACAGGGCTGGGCCTTTCACGGCGACATCTTTCTTCGCTTCCGCAATGGCGCGCCCGACTCCGTCGATCTGCTGAACACGCCGACCTTCAGCCGGGTCGACGTGAACAACCTCGGCCTCTATCTGCAGGATTCGTGGCGGATTCACCAGCGGTTGACGATCAATGCCGGCGTTCGTTACGACAAGTTCAATAGTTCGATCCCGATGCAGAAGTCACCGGCGGGGACATGGGTTCCCGCTCGCGAGTATCCCGCCATCGACGTGGTGCCCTTCAACAACGTCGTTCCACGGCTGGGCCTCGCCTACGACCTCGACGGACATGGCCGGACCGTGCTCAAGGGGAGCTACAGCAAGTATGTCGGCAACGAGGCGATCACTCTGGCCAGCAGCCAGAATCCGGTCGCGCTGTCGATGAACCGTTGCGTGTGGACCGACACGAACCGCGACCTCTACGCGCAGGCCAACGAGATCACCAGCTGCGCGGGCTGGACCGGAGGCGTGACCACCACCATCGATCCCAACCTGCGGCGTCCGTTCAACAACGAGTACAGCCTGGGTGTTCAACGCCAGCTGACGACCAACTTCGCTGGATCCGTGACCTACTACCGCCGCGAACAGCGCGATCTCCGAGGCACCGTCAATCGCGCCGTTCCTTCCGAGACCTACATCCCGGTGGTGATCAACAACCCGCTCAACAACCAGCCGCTGACGATCTACAACCAGAATCCGACGACGACCGGCCGGCAGGACAACGTCGTGACGAACTCCAAGAAGCTCGACACGCACTACAACGGCATCGAATTCACAATCCAGCGGCGGTTCACGCCCGACGCGTACATCCAGGGCGGCTACCACTACGGGAAGAACCTGGGACGCATCGCCGCCGGCGAGCTCAACGATCCGAACGCGGACATCTTTGCGGACGGCGCGGTGGGGACCGATGAGCCCCACCAGTTGAAGATCGCCGCGGTGTTTCTGCTGCCGGGCCAAGTGAGCGTCAGCGGCTTCTTGCAAGCGTACTCCGGGCATCCGCGTGTCCGATCCCTTCAGGTCGGCCGCGCACTCGTGCCCACGCTGACGCGCGCAACGCAGACAGTGCGACTCGAGCGCAACGACGAGAACCGGTACGAAAGCAACAAACTGGTCGATTTGCGTATCGGACGGCGTTTCAGATTCGGCTCGTGGCGCTACGAAGTTTTTGCGGACGCGTACAACCTTTTCAATGCGAACACCGTTCTTGCCGATGTCACCACGATCGGCTCGAGCCTTGGCCAGATCTCGGAAACGATCAGGCCGCGTGTTATTCGCTTGGGGGGCAAGTTTGCGTTCTGATCCTCAATAAGCCGCAGATGAACGCAGATGAACACAGATGGGCCGCAGATGAACACAGATGAACGCAGATAGACGTCGTTGGTTTTGACAAGACGCAGTCTCGAGTTTCGAAGGAGGATGCCGATGCGTGCTCTACGCATAGTGATAGTCGCGGTGATCGCGGGCTTCGCGATGGGCGTCGCGTTTGCGCAGGCCCCGTCTGGTTCTGCCGCCGTACCGCCGCAAGGCCGTGGTGCCACGATGACGCCGGAACAGCGAGCTGCTGCCGCGGCCGCGCAAACGGCAAAGTTGCTCGCGATGGAGCGGCCCATCGAGGCCATGGACACTGTCTGGACAGATGAGATGACCTGGCTCGAGGTCCGCGATGCGCTGAAAGCCGGCAAGACGACCGTGCTGATTCCGAGCGGCGGCATCGAACAGAATGGGCCATACCTCGCCACGGGAAAACACAACTACGTGAACCGTGCGAGTTGTGGAGCCGTGGCGCGCAAGCTCGGGAACGCTCTTTGTGCGCCCGTGGTTCCCTTCGCGCCGGATGGGGACATCGAGCGCAAGACCGACCACATGGCGTATCCGGGCACGATCAGCCTGCGACTCGAGACGTACCGCGCGGTTCTCACGGACATGGCGGCGAGTCTCCGCGCCCACGGCTTCGAGCACATCGTCCTGATGGGCGACAACGGCGGCGAGAGCGTGGATGGCATGAAGCAGGTTACGCAGGAGCTCGGCGCGAAGTGGGCGGGCGGCAAGACGAGCATCCATTTCGTACCCGAGTACTACGAGTACGCGCCGTATCAACCCAAATTGAGGAAGTATGCGAACGACACGTTCGGTTGGAAGCCGGTCAACGAGGGGCATCACGACAACCCGGCGATCACCGTGATCATGATGACCGTCGATCCGAACACCGTCCGGGTCCAGCAACGTATCAAGGCGAACAAGGCTTCGATCGATGCCATTTCGATCGTGCCGGTCGACCGGGCCGTCGCCGCCGGCAGGAAGCTGGTCGAGTACCGAGCGGAACAAGTCGCGGCGGCGATACGGAAGGTAATCGCGTCGCCGCCGACAACTGCGCGCCCGTAGTAGTGGCGGGGCTTTAGCGCCGCCGGCTGCGGGGCTCTAGGCATTCGTGGGGGGTCTCGATGAAGAAAGTCGTTCTTGCCGTCATTGCAGCGGTTTTCGTGAGCTCATTTGTGACGACGCGTGTCGTACAGCGGCTCTACGCGAGCGGCGTTGCCGCCCAGGATGCGCCGCAACAGCCACGGCCGCGCGATCCGCGTTCGCGCAGCAATCGCGACTGCCGCGACAACGTGTACAACTGCGTCGACACCGCGAATCCGCTGCAGACGCCCGACACCGTCTGGCTCGAAGAGCTGACGTGGATGGACGTGCGTGACGCGCTCAAGGCCGGCAAGACCACGGTTCTCATCCCAACCGGCGGCGTCGAGCCCAATGGGCCCTGGCTCGCGCTGGGAAAACACAACTACGTCCTTCAAGTGACGTGCGACGCGATTGCGCGAAAGCTGGGCAACGCGCTCTGCGCTCCCATCGTCAAGCTCGTGCCTGAAGGATCGATCGATCCGCCGCGCGGCATGATGGACACGTCCGGAACGTTGAGCGCGCGCGAGGAAACCTTCGAGGCCATCCTCACCGACACGGCGTCGAGCCTGAAGGTGCACGGGTTCGAAAACATCATCTTCATCGGCGACAGCGGCGGCAATCAGCGAGGCCAGCAAGCTGTTGCCCAGAAGCTGAACGCCCAGTGGAACGGCAAGCCCGTCGTCGCGCACATCCCCGAGTATTACGACAATGCCGCCATACAGAAGTATCTCGTTCAGATCGGCGTAACAAAAGCCAACCAGCCAAGCGACAACGTGCACGACGAGCCGATGTACACGTTCCCGATGATGGTCGTCGATCCCGCAACCGTGCGGTGGGCGCAGCGGGTAAAGACGGGTAAGGCCACCATCGACGGGGTCTCGATTGCTGACAAGAACAAATCACTCGAGATCGGCAGGAAGATCATCGACTTCCACGCCACGAATACGGTGGCAGCGATCAAGAAAGCGATTGCGAACAAGGGACGGGCCGACACACGACCGTCGCCGCAGCCGATGGACGCGCCCGGCACGTTCTCGATCATCGGCTTCGATCCCGAAACGGGTGAAGTCGGCGCCGCGGTGCAGTCGCGCGTGTTCTCGGTGGGCAGCCGGAACATCTGGGCTGATGCGAGTGCCGGCGTGGCAGTGACACAGGCCACGGGTGACACCAGCTATGGACCGCAGGCGCTGGCGCTGCTCAGAGCTGGCGTTCCCCCCGCGGCGATCATCAAGCGCATCCTGGATGACGATCCGGATCCGTTTCCGGTCGAGTGGTCGAAACAGGGGCGCCAGTTCGCAGTGATGAACCTGAAAGGCGAGTACGCCGCCCATACCGGGCCGAAGTCGACAGAGTGGGCTGGTCACAAAGGCGGCAAGTTCTGCACGGCGCAGGGGAACATCCTCGCCAGTCCCGCGGTTGTCGAGAACATGGTCGCGGCGTTCGAGAAGACGCAAGGTCATCTGACCCGGCGCTTTCTGGCTGCGCTCGAAGCGGGCCAGGCTGCGGGCGGCGACAAGCGCGGCCAGCAGTCGGCGGCGATGTTCATCGTCAAGAAAAACGGCGGTCCGTTTCTGCACAACGACACGGTGATCCGCGTGCAGGTCGACGATAACCCGGAACCAATCAAGGAGCTGGGCCGGTTGGTGGCGATCTGGGAGAAGACCCCGCGCCGCCCGCCGACGAAGTGACAGAGGGCGGGGCTGAAGCCCCGGCACTACACCCGCAGGCCAGTACGTAGTGGCGGGGCTTTAGCCCCGCCAGGACCTGTGACGCCAGTACGTAGTGGCGGGGCTTCAGCCCCGCCAGGACGCCAGATGAACCAGGAGGGTCGTCATGTGGAACCTGTCATTGATCGGCGCAATGTCAAGGGCTGGCCGCGGATGGCGGCACAAAGTAACACTGGCGGCGCTCGTCGGCATCCTGATGATGCCGCTGCCATCCGCAGCTCAAACGCTCGTCGGCGCCATCGAAGGCCAGGTCAAAGACGAAAGCGGAGCCGTGCTTCCGGGAGTAACTGTGGAAGTGACGTCTCCCGCGTTGATCGAAGGCACCAGGACGACATTGACCGATGAGAACGGCAACTATCGCGTTCTGAGACTTCCGGCCGGCGAGTACGTGATCAAGTTCACGCTGCCCGGATTCTCGACGGTCGAGCGCAGCAAAATCATCATCAATTCGGGTTTTACCGCCACCATCAACGCCGATCTCAAGGTCGGTGCGCTGGAGGAAACACTCACCGTCGCGGGGCAGTCGCCGGTCGTGGATCTCCGTACGACGACGGCGCAGACGGTGCTGACCGACAAAGTCATCGAGAGCATTCCGATGGCGCGTGCGATGACGGACATGACGAAGTTCATCATCGGCGCCTCCACGACCAGACCAGATGTCGGTGGCTCCACGGTGCACATCTACACGAACATGCAGATTCACGGATCGCGCAGCAACGACCGCAGCTACTACCGCGATGGAATCAACATCTCCAGCTACTTTGGCGGCGGCGATGCGCCGTCCGCCTACGGCTCCATCGGCGCACAGGAAGAAGTCAACTTTCAGACCACCGCCATCCCGGCATCGGTCATGAACGGCGGCATGACGATCAATATGGTCTCGAAACAGGGCGGCAACCAGTCGAGCGGAGCGCTTTTCGTGTCCGGGACCAACAAATCGCTGCAGTCATCGAACCTGGACGACGAGTTGCGAAGCCGCGGCGTACTGGCGACGGGCGGAGCCCA
>DASPWV010000372.1:0-3847 GCA_035637635.1 Vicinamibacterales bacterium
GCGACATAACGAGGCGGCGCGACGGCGGACGACGGCTGTCCGATCAGCGTTGCGCCCGCCCACCACAGGCCGAGGATGATCAGTAACGTGAGCCACGGCGCGAGCACGTCATCGCGAAAGAAGCGGCGCCGTCTGCGCATAACGCCTCAACGGAGAACGACCTTCGTTCCGGGTCCCACGAGCTGCGCCAGCCGCACAGCGTCCCAGTTGGTCAGACGAATGCACCCGTGCGACTCGGTGTAGCCGATGCGCGAAGGCTCGGGCGTGCCGTGGATGCCGTAATGTTCCTTGCTCAAATCAATCCAGACAGACCCGACCGGATTATTGGGGCCCGGCGCCAGCTTCGCCTTTGACTGCGTCGGATTCGCATCCCAAAAGAGCTCCGGGTTGTAATTGAACGCCGGATTGCGCTGGACGCCGTTGACTTTCCAGTCGCCGACCGGCAACGGGTCGTGAGTGCTGCCGACGGTCACCGGCGCGAAGAAGACGACGTTGCCCGCGGCGTCTTGAACCGTCAACGTCTTCGTGGTATCCGTGACGGTAATCACGAGATCGCTTCGCGGCGCTCCCGTGCGCGTGGCGTCGTTGGTCGTGCCGCGTGCCGCGCTGTTTGCGCGACCGGCCGGCGCGCCGCGACCGCTCGGTTGATCGGCACCGCGGGCGGCAGTTGCATCACCGCTGGCTTGCCCCTTCACCGGAGGAAAGAACGGCTCGACATTCGGCACCGTGATCACGTCGCCCTCGTTGAACTGCGACTTTTGATTGAGCCGCGCGAGCAATGCGAGGTTCGCGTGAAATCGTTCCGCGAGCAACTCGCGGATGGACGTATAGCCCATGGACGGGAGCTCCGACTGCTTCATCATGTCCTTTGGGATTGCTTTCGTGAAGGGACCTGCGGCGTCTTCGGCGCTGATCGCGTAGCTCGATAGCGGATTCTGGACGACGGGCCCGAGCTGCTTGAGCGTAGCCGGATCGAGCTCGCCGGTCTCGGGCAAGCCGTGCGCTTGTTGAAACGCACGCAGCGCACGATCCGTGTTCTTGCCGCGTTTTCCATCGATTTCCCCGGGCGAGAAGCCCGCACGATCGAGCGCGACTTGCGTCGCGAGAACACGGTCTATTGATGTTGGGTCGGCGTGCGTCGCGGCGCGTTTCGGCGTCTGCGCGACAGCAACCGACGTGGCGACCAAGCTCAGCGCGATGAGGGTTCCTATAAGACAAGATGTGCGTCTCATGCAAAGGTGTCGAGCAAGAGCCGTGCTAAGCAGAGCGTGGATCACGCGGCGCCGGAGAGCCGGAGATATGTAGCGCCGATCCCATCTGGTCAACTGTGAGGACAAATCCGAAGCACGGCGCGCCGATTGCAACATCTCAGGCATGCGTCGCTACCGACGAGCTATCCGGGTCACGCTCGGCGTTGCGGCGATAGCACTTCTCCTCGGTGGGACAGCGCGGTTCCTGCGCCCCTACCGGGGCACGGCGCGGCCGCTTCCTCCGCCCGTTGAAGCAACAGTTCGCGCCGCCGGACCTGGTACGGGTCCCCCCACCTGGCACGACGATCGGCCGAAGACCAAACCCAAGGTGATCACGGACGCCGAACGAGAGGAGCTGCTTGCGCGCGCACAAGTGTGGCATCCGCCAAGCGTTGCAATCGAGCGCGTCAGCTTTGCGGACGACTCCCGAGACCCGCGCGTTGTTCGCTGCCGATTTCGCGTGACGGAGCTTGGCGGCACGACGCCGAAATTCGATTGCAGCCTCGAAAGCGGCGAACACATACGGGTGAAGTACGGCAAGACGGGCGAAGTGCCGGCCGAAGTCGCGTCAACGCGTTTGTTGCGGGCGCTTGGTTTTGGCAGCGACTACATGCAGTACGTCGAACGTCTGCGCTGCTACGGCTGTCCCGAAGAACCGTTTTCCGTGATGAAAGCCGTCGAAATTACTCAAGCAGAGAAGCTCTATAAGTCGCTGATGGTCAGCTACGACGACTACGAAGACTTCGAGTGGGCAGCCATCGAGACGAAGTTCGAGGGTCGCGAGCTCGAAACGGATCGCCTGGCGGGCTGGGCGATGTTCGAGCTCGATAAGGTCCGAGCCGACGCCGGCGGCGCGCCGCGCGCGCACGTCGATGCGCTGCGCCTCTTGTCCGTCTTTCTCGCGCATTGGGATAACAAGGCGGACAACCAGCGTCTCGTGTGCCTCTCACAGTCCGACTGGCAAAAAGGAGAGACCTGCCGGCAACCGTTCTTGCTGCTGCAGGATTTGGGATCCACCTTTGGTCCTGCAAAAGTCAACCTCGAGGGATGGACGAACGCGCCCATTTGGGAAAACCGGGCGATGTGTCTGACCTCCATGCGCAAGCTCCCGTTCGACGGCGCGACCTTCGGGGAGGCACATATTTCGGAGCAAGGGCGGCACTTCCTTGCCGACATGCTCACGCGGTTTACCGATCGGCAGTTGACGGATCTCTTCACGACCTCGCGCTTCGACGATCCGCTAGGCATCTTTCGGCGCAGCTCAGCGGTCGCGGACTGGGTGCGCGCGTTCAAGGTTCGCGTTCGGCAAATCGCCGACGGGCCTCCGTGTCCATCGGAAACGTGAAAGAGCTCCAAAGTTCCAACGTTTGAAGTGTCCGAGGTGCGAAAGTGCGAAGGTTCTCAGTTCCAAAGTGCTGAACCAGCACCGTGGCACCGTGAAACGAGTCCGTTGGCACCTGGGAACCTTGGAACCCGGCACCGGGTCTCTGGTACGTAGCTTGAAGCTATCTTGAACTCATTAGTGTCTGTCCGAGGAGTAACAGATGAGATTTGCGCTCACCACGACCGTAGTAACGCTCTTCGTCGTGTGTGTCAGTCAAACGACGCCGCACGCGCGATCGGCGCGGGACACGGTGTCGATCGCGAAGGCTGCGGCATCGGCCGACCGAGCGCAAGCTGCCAATCCAGCCGCGATGGCGACCAAAGCATTCCAGGATCGCATCAGGGAATACGTCGTCCTCCGCAATAAGGTCGAAGATACGGTGCCGCAGCTCACCGAAACGTCGAATCCCGCCAAGATTTCGGCGCGCGAGCGCGCCCTCGGCGAAGCGCTGATCAAAGCTCGGAGCAGTGCCAAACCTGGCGACCTGCTCGTGAAGGAGTACGTGCCGTACCTGGAGCAGACGATCAGGGCGGATTTCGCAAAGCGGACAGCTGCGGAACGCAAGGCGCTCATCATCGAATTGCCGAAGGGGGTCAAGATCGGCATCAACATGCTCTACCCGACGACGATTCCGCTGGCTACGTTTCCACCGAATCTCCTCAAAGCTTTGCCTGATTTGCCACCGGAGCTCGAATACCGGATCGTGTACCGCAATCTGATCCTTCGCGACGTCGAAGGCAACTACGTCGCGGACATCGTGACCAATGTCTTTCCGATACCGATGTAACCATTCACTGTGTGGAGAGGCTGGATCATGTCAAGACACTCGCGTGTTCTACATTTAGTACTGGTCCTCCTGGCGCTTGCCTGCGCAGCCCCGGCGCAAATCGCTCCCCAGACAAAACCTGCGCGGAGCACGGCGGTTGCGACGTCGGCTCCTTCGGCAGCTGCGCGCACGATCGGCGCAGGCGCGGCGGGTGAGACCGCTCCCTCGGTCGCGGCCAACTCCGTACGCTTCGCTGCCCTTGGCGACAGCGGCACGGGCGATCGCGCTCAGTATGAAACGGGCGTGATGCTCGCAAACTCGCACGACGTGTTTCCGTTCGAATTCGTCCTGATGGTTGGGGATAATATGTACGGCTCGGAGCGTCCGCAGGATTTCGTGCGGAAGTTCGAGCTGCCATACAAGCCATTGCTCGACGCCAAGATCCCG
>DASPWV010000373.1:0-3818 GCA_035637635.1 Vicinamibacterales bacterium
CGAATGTGAAGATGAATCCGCCTCTGCGCGAAGCGCGGGATCGCGACGCGATGCTCGCAGGCCTCGCCGACGGCAGCGTGGACGCCATCGCCACCGATCACGCGCCGCATCACTACGACGAGAAGAACGTCGAATTCGACCGCGCGCCATTCGGCATCGTCGGACTCGAAACAGCGGTGCCGATCGCCCTGGATCGGCTGGTCCACACCGGCGTGGTCGGCTACGCGCGTCTCGTGGAATTGCTCTCGGTGAACCCGGCGCGCATTCTGCGCGTGCCGGGCGGCACGTTGACGGAAGGCGCGCCTGCAGATCTCACCATTCTTGCTCCCGAACTTCGCGTCGTGATCGATCGCGCGCAGCTCCGCAGCAAATCAAAGAACACGCCGTTTCATGGCTGGACGTTTCGCGGCGGCGTGGCCGCGACTATCGTCGGCGGCCGCGTCGTTTACACGAATCCCGCAGTCGAACTAAGGCTAAGAACTAAGAACTAAGAACGCAGACGTAAAACACACGAACATGTACGCGCCACAGAGGCTCAGAGACACCGAGAATTCTTTTGAAGAGTCCCTCGCACGTGTCTGCTTCTTCCGTACTCGTCGGCCTTCTGATGTTCGCGGTAACAACGAAGCAGTCACGAGACCGCGCAGGGTTCGTCAGGCAAGGGCCATTGCGAAGTTCTCTGTGACTCTGCGTCTTCTCTGTGGCCCGTACGTGGACACGTGGTGGTCGGTTACGATTTCGGCTTCAGTCCGACGACCATGAACCAGCGATCCTGTTCGGGATCGCTCTTGACGATTTCAAAACCTGCCGCTTTCAATTCCCGCTCGACACTTGCGGGAGTGACGCCGTGGCTTTCGTCGTTCGCGCGATCTTGCGGGCGTGCTGTCTCCGGGCGGTTGCGATTGGGTGTGAAATCAACAACAGCGACGCGGCCGCCGGGCTTGAGGGCGCGAAAAATACTGGCGTCCATGGCCGCTGGATCCGCAAAGTGGTGGTAGACGTTGTGCATGAATATCGCGTCGCAGCAGTTGTCGGGAAAATTCGTCTTGTTCGGGTCGCCTTCGACGACGGTGATCTGTGTGAGGCCGCTGGCTTGCACGGCGCGTTTGAGCCGGTCGACGCCGCTCTCGCCAAGCTCGCTCGAGTACACCTTGCCTGTTGCGCCCACCTTCCGCGCAGCGTCGAGCGTTTGTTCCCCCGCGCCCGCGCCAATCTCGCCGACGGTTTGCCCCTCCTCGAGCTCGAGTGCGGCGAAGATGCGCGGGGTGTCGTTGGCGACGGCCGTTCGTTGCGCAACCACTGGCGGCGTCAGCGCCAGCGACAAAACGGCGGCGAACGCGAATCGCTGAAAACGGGTTTGCGTAGTCATGGCGTGATCCTGAAAGCTTAGACGTTATCGAGTCGTCGACAGATGGAGAATCTCCGCCTCTCTTACAATTCCACATGCGCTTAGGCAAGCGCGCGGTTCGGCGGCTCGTCGTGTTGTCCGTCCTGGCGGCGGCGTTCCTCTACCTGGGGACGGCGACGTGGGTCGAAGAGCGCGGTCTCGATGCCCAACGGGCGTCGCGCGTACCTGCCGAGCTGCAGAGCGCGCCGCATCTCGACGGCGAATCGCTCCTGGCAACCGTCAAGACGCTCGCGTCACCAGAGTATGAAGGACGGCGCACGGGCACCGCCGGCGGGATCAAGGCGCGCCGGTGGATTGCCGATCGGATGCAAGCCATCGGCCTCGAGTCATTCGGTGGAAAGTACGTGTTTCCGTTGTCGTTCACGCACAGCTCGATCAAGGGTCTCGTGAGTCCAAACGGCCAGTATCGAACCGAGTACAGCGACGCTGCCAATGTGCTCGGTCTCTGCAAGGGAACGGCTGCCGCACCCGAAGCCATCGTCATGTCCGCGCATTACGATCATCTTGGCGTCCGCGATGGAGCGATGTACCCCGGCGCCGACGACAATGCCTCGGGTGTTGCGGTGATGCTCGCGACCGCGGAGCAGTGCCGGCGCTCGCCGTTCAGGCATGATGTCGTCTTCGCGGCCTTCGACGGCGAGGAACTGGGACTTCAGGGCGCGAAGGCGTTCCTCGCGGCGCCGCCGATCCCGAGGGAACGAATCGGGCTCGAGGTCAACCTCGACATGGTCAGCCGAAGCGATCGTCGAGAACTGTTCGCGGCAGGCACGTATCACTGGCCACAGACAAAGCCGGCGCTCGAACAGGTCGCGCGGCGCGCGCCGATCAAGTTGCTCTTTGGCCACGACAAACCGGTGTCGATTGCGGGGAGGGTAGAGGACTGGACGAACGCATCGGACCACGGCCCCTTCAACACCGCGAAGATCCCGTTTGTGTATTTTGGCGTCGAAGATCACGCGGACTATCACCAACCCAGCGACACGGCGGACAAGATCAATCCGATGTTTTTCCGCGAGGCTGCGGAAACCATCCTCGACGCGGTGATCACGCTCGACGCGGCAATGCCATTCAATCGCTAACGTGCGAGCGTCCTCATTCCTCGATCTGAAGTCGAAACTCGACGCGCTGTACGATGCGTACAACGCCGAGCACAGCGTCAGCGATCCCATTTGGATCGTCCGGCGATTCCGGCGTCCCGAAGACCAGGAAATCGTCGGCTTCTGCGCCGCGGCGCTTGCGTTCGGGCGCGTACAGAGCGTGCTGAACTCGATTGAGGGTCTTCTTGCCGTGATGGGCTCTCGCCCGGCGGCGTTCGTGCGTGCCTTCGATCCGGATCGCGATCGCAGCGCCCTCGATCACCTCGTCCATCGCTGGACACGCGGCATCGATCTGGCCGCTCTCGTCTGGATTCTCAAGCAGATGATCGAAGCAAGCGGTTCGGTCGAGCAATTTTTCGCGGAACGCCTGACGAGCGCCGACGAAACGGTCGAGTCTGCACTCGAGGCGTTCTCAGAGCGGGCCTGTCGACTGGACGTGAAGGCGGTCTATGGAACGCGGGTCTCCAAACCCGGCGTCAGCTACTTCTTCGCGCGGCCGTCGGGCGGCGGCGCCTGTAAACGGCTGAATCTCTTTCTCCGCTGGATGGTGCGCCGCGACGCGGTCGATCTCGGAATCTGGACACGCATCACACCCTCGCAGCTTGTGGTGCCGCTCGATACTCACGTGATCCGCGTCGGCCGCTGTTTGAGTCTGACTCGCTACTCGAGTCCGGGCTGGCGGATGGCGATGGACATCACACGAAACCTGCGCACGCTCGATCCAACGGATCCGGTGAAGTACGATTTCTCGTTGTGTCACATCGGGATGATGAACGCCTGCGGATATTCGCGCGCAGTCGGCGATCGCAACTGTCCGCTCCGCGGCCGCTGTCATCCCAAAGGTTCTGCGGCGCGGAAACCGCTCGCGCCGCCGAGGCGGAATCGTGTCTGAGCTCATCATCCGCCGCCTGCAGGAAACGGACCGCGACGCGATTTGGAGGATCTTTCACGCCGTCGTCCAGACCGGCGACGCGTATGTCTTTGCCGCCGACTCGCCTCCTGAAGCGGCGCATGAGTACTTCCTCGGCTCGAGCATTGAATCCTGGGCGGCAGAGGAAAACGACGTCGTGCTTGGGATGTACAAGCTGATTCCCAATCGCCGCGACCGCGGGTCGCACGTCGCCAACGCGTCGTTCATGGTTCATCCCGAGGCGCACGGCCGCGGAATTGGACGTGCCCTTGCCGAACATTGTCTGGCGCAAGCGAGGAGCGCGGGCTATTCAGCGATGCAGTTCAACTTCGTCGTCAGCACCAACGCGCGTGCCGTGTCGCTGTGGCAGAAGCTGGGTTTCAGGATCGTTGGTGAGATTCCG
>DASPWV010000374.1:0-5784 GCA_035637635.1 Vicinamibacterales bacterium
GCTGATGCGCCGACAGCAACCGGCGAGGGCGGGGGCGGTGCACTGCCGAATCCGCAAGGGCTGCCGTTTTTGAAGCCGCCGTACGGACGTATCACGGCAATCGATCTCACGAGCGACGAGTTCGTTTGGCAGATCGCGCACGGCGAGACCCCCGATTCCGTTCGGGAGCATCCGGCGCTCAAGGGACTGAAGATCCCGCGGACCGGTCAAGCCGGCGCCTTTGGCGTCCTGGTCACCAAGACACTCGTCATTGCCGGCGAGCCGATGGTGACGACGACGGCGGATCATCCGCGCGGCGCGATGTTACGCGCGTACGACAAGAGCAGCGGGAGAGAAGTCGGTGCGGTCTACATGCCCGCTCCACAAAGCGGATCGCCGATGACTTACATGATCAACGGCAAGCAGTACATCATCGTCGCGGTAAGCGGCGGCAACTATTCAGGAGAGTACATTGCGTTCACTTTGCCTGCTGATTCTCGCGCTGGCAGTGGCATCGCTCCCGGGCCAGAGTCGCGACGCTAAGTCTCTACAGATCTACGTGGTTGACGTCGAGGGCGGAAACGCGACACTCTTCGTCACTCCGTCAGGTGAGTCTGTCCTTATCGATACGGGAAATCCCGGTGCGCGAGACGCGGATCGAATCATGGCGGCGGCGAAAGACGCCGGCGTCGCGCGCATCGATCACCTCATCACGACCCATTGGCATGGCGATCACTTCGGCGGCATGTCCGATCTCGCTGGCCGCATTCCCATCGCGCACTTCATCGATCACGGGCCGAGCGTCGAAGATCAACCGCGCACCGTTGAGTTTCTGAAGGACGCGTACCCGGCGCTCGTGACGAAGACGAAACACACCGTTGCGCGCCCTGGTGACGTTCTGCCGGTGGCCGGCCTCGACTGGCGAATTGTGACGTCTGCCGGAAAGGCCATTACCAAGCCACTGGCAGGTGGTGGCACGCCCAATCGCTATTGTGCGAGCTTCAAACGCCAGGATGAGGACAAGACGGAGAACGCGCAGTCGGTTGGCAGCGTGGTGTCGTTTGGCAGCTTCCGCGTCGTGCACCTCGGCGATTTGACGTGGAACAAGGAGTTCGAGCTGATGTGCCCGTCGAATCCGATCGGCCTCGTGGATCTGTGGATCGTGTCACACCACGGTCAGGCGATCTCGAATTCTGAGGTGCTCGTGCATGCGATTCAGCCGCGCGTCGCGATTCTGAACAACGGCACGAGGAAAGGCGGCCAGCCGAGCATGATGAAGATTCTCTATTCGGCTCCGCGCTTGGAAGATGTGTGGCAGATGCACTTCTCGCTGCTGAGCGGGCAGGAGTACACGGTGCCCGGGATGTTCATCGCAAACACGATCGACGATCAGCCGGCGGGCATGCCGATCGGGCCGATGACGGCACCATCCGGACCCGGCGCGCCTCCGCCGCCTGTGCACAGCGGCCACGCGTATTGGTTCAAGGTCTCGGCGGAGCAGGATGGCACCTTCACGGTAACGAACACGCGCAACGGGTTCTCGAAGACGTACCGCAGATGACGCGGAGTGTGTCAGACGTACGTAGCGCGGGACTTTAGTCCCGCGAACATGGTGTTTGACGTACGTAGCGCGGATCTTCAGGCCCGCGAACGACGATCAAATCATCTCAACGGCCAGCGCGACCCCGTTGCCGCCGCCGAGGCACAGCGTCGCGATACCGCGTTTCCCGCTGCGATCTTTCAGCGCATAAAGCAGCATCGTCAAAATTCGCGCGCCGGATGCGCCAATTGGGTGACCGAGTGCAACGGCGCCGCCGTGGACATTGACTCTGGACGGATCGATTTCGAGCTGATTGCTCACCGCCACCGCCTGCACGGCAAAGGCTTCGTTCAGCTCGAGCAGATCGATTTCTTCTATCGTCCAATTGGCTTTCTTCAACGCTTTGCGAGTCGCTTCGACCGGCGTCATCAGCAACATCTTCGGCGCGAGACCGCTCGTCGCCTGTGAGACGATGCGCGCAATCGGCTTGACGCCGAGCTGCTGGGCGCGATCCGCGGACATCACCACGAGCGCCGCCGCGCCATCGTTCACCGGCGGCGCATTGCCCGCTGTAACGGTGCCGTCCTTCTTGAATGCCGGCTTGAGTCCGCGAAGCACTTCTGCCGTTGTGTCCGCACGAACGGACTCGTCGCGATCGAAGATGGTCGCGTCGCCCTTCTTCTGCGGCATGCTTACCGGAAGAATCTCGGCGGAGAACTTGCCCGCGGCGTGCGCGGCGGCTGCGCGGCGGTGGCTTTCAACCGCCCACGCGTCCTGCTGCTCGCGAGGCACTTTGTAGGTCTGTGCCACGCACTCGCCGGCATTGCCCATATGCCAGCCTTCGAATGGGCACCAGAGGCCATCTTGAATCATGGAGTCGATCACCGTACCGTGTCCCATGCGAAGGCCTTCGCGAACGCGTGGCAGGAGGTAGGGACAGTTGCTCATCGACTCCATACCGCCGGCAACGGCAATGTCGATGTCGCCCGTCTGGATACCCTGCTGCGCGAGCATCACTGCTTTCAGTCCGGAGCCGCAGACCTTGTTGATCGTGAGTGCGGCGACGTTGTCACTCAGCCCGCCGTTGAGCGCGGCCTGCCGCGCCGGCGCCTGACCCTCGCCGGCGGACACGACGTTGCCCATGATGCACTCATCGACGGCAACGGGATCGATGCCGGCGCGTCGAACAGCTTCGCGGACAACCAGCGCGCCGAGTTGAGGCGCGGTGAATTCCTTGAGTGCGCCGAGAAACTTGCCGGTAGGGAGGCGGACGGCGCTGACGATGACAGCTTCACGCATAGATCAATTGTACAGCCCTCGAACGAGAGAATTCGCTGACGAGAAGGCCTGCGCGGACGTTCCGAATGTACGTCGCGCGGACCGTGGCCCCGCGGACGTCGCGAATGCGAATCGACATCCATGTAGCGCGGAACTTCAGTTCCGCGACCAGGGTACGCGGGACTCGTATTCTGCTAACGCGCGGCGGATTTCTTCAACCGTGTACCGGCTCGAGCCAAACAATGGATAGTCGTCCGGCTTTGCGGCGAATCCTGCTGCGATCGGATTACGAGCGATATATGCGATGACCAGCAAATCGGGCTCCTCCTCACGCAGCACGCGATCGAAATAGCCTTGTTGCCAAAGAGTCTTGCCAGTGCGACGTTTCCAGCGAAAGCCGCTTTGTTGCTTCCAGCGCCGAACGAACAACTTGAAGTCTGCATCCGCGCGTGTTCCATGGAGCAGTGCATGGAGATGATCAGGCATCGCGCAGTACGCACTTACCGCAAACCCAAACCGCGTCGCGGATTGCAAAAAATGCGTGATGACCTGACGGGCGGCCGCCAGATCTGCAAACGCGGGAACGCGATTCTCGGTGCAGATCGTCAGGAAATATCGATAGAGGCCGCGGTATTCGAATTTGTCTAACCGCGGCGGTCGCTTGAGACGCATGCGCGAGCGGAGATGCAAGCACGAGACCGAGTTCTCGCAAGCCGAATCGCGGAACTGAAGTTCCGCGCTACCAGTCGCTGCTTGATGACATGGGTCTCGCGCAATGGTTCGGGCACGCGGCTGGCGGCGGCACGCGATAGCCAGTCGCATCTGCCACGTGCCAGGCCGGTCGAACTCTTCTCAGATCGATCTGCGCGACCTGCTGGACAATCGTGGGAAGAGCCGCATTGAAGAATCAGATTCAATCAGATAATCTGATGGCGTGAAGACGCTGTCCGTAACTGACGTCGCCCGCAACTTCAGTGCTGTTCTCGACGCGCTCGAACGCGACCAGGAAGAGGTCGTGCTCGTGCGCAATCAGCGCCATGTCGCTCGGCTGGTTCCTGAAGCAGACCGTCAGGACGCGCTGAGCGTGTTTGGCGATCTGTATCGGACGCTTGACGACGAGACGGCGGAAGCACTGTCGGCCGCCGTTGCCTCCCAACGGAAGGGTCGACGTGGGCGTGTGGCGGAGCTGCGAGATCGATGGGCTGGGTGATCGATACCAGCCTCTGGATTGCCGTTGAACGCGGCGCGCTCGCAGCGGCCGATATCCACGCCATCACTCGGCAAGAACCCGTCTACCTCTCGCCAATCAACGTCGCCGAAATCCGGTTCGGTCTGGAGTTGCTGCGGCCCGGTCCGCACAGGCAACGCGCGACCGCGATGCTTCGACGACTGAGGCGAAAACCCCAGCTGAGAATCACGATCGAAACGGCCGAGACGTTCGGGAGCCTCGCCGCAAAACTCAGAAAGGCGGCAAGAGATCCACACGTTCGCGTGAACGACCTCTGGCTTGCAGCACAAGCCATTCAGCGTGATTTCAGGCTGCTCACCTCGAACGCCAAAGACTTTGCCGACATCCCTGGACTGAAGATGGTCGTTCTGAAGCTGCGGTAGGAGTCGAACGTTCCATCCAAGTGACCTACCGAGCGCGCGGCGTCACATCGCGGCGGCCGTGCGAGCGGACGCGGCATGCCGTGCCTTCGTCGAGTCGTCGCCCGCGTTCGCAGTCCTTCGATCGGACCGGTGTGCTGTGGTACCGTGAGGCTCGTTTTATCGCCAACTCTCGACAACGCGGTCCACTCGGCTCGCGGGGCCTAAGTCCCGCGCTACGTACGATTTGATGTCGCCCCCCTGAAGGCCCGCGCTACGTCGGGAACGCTACGTACGAAACGCCGCAAGGCGCTTCATCGCGCGCACTTTTTCGGACCGATCGATCGCCGCACGATCGACAGCGCGCCCGAGCACCTCGATGGTCTTGTCGTACGTCTGACGATCGACGGGAAAAGGAATGCCGTCCTTGCCGCCATGCGCAAAGGCAAACCGCGCCGGATCGCGCGTGGACGCCGGCGTCCCGTAAACCAGTTCCGACGCGAGCGCGAGCGCGCGCAGTGTGCGCGGGCCGACGCCCTCTGTGCCAAGCAGTGCTTCGAAATCAGGCGGCGCTTCTTCGTACGTCTTCAACAGAATCTTCGACAAGCGCCGCGTATCGACATCGAGCTCCGGAAACAGCATGTGCCGCGACGGCAGAATCAGCTCCGGCAGCCGACCCTCGAGCGCGCCCTGTTCGAGCGCCCGCATGGTCGTTTCCGGCCGCTCGCGCGCGAGCTCCACTGACCGGTCGCGAACCGCAGCGCTCTCGTGCGCCACGAGGTTGAGCGTCGACGCCGTTGCATCGCAGCACACCGCGGCGTGTGGTTCGTCCACGAAGCTCGTCACCCGCTCCGACAGCCAGTGATATCGCCGCGCCATCGACGTCGCGTCACTCATCCCTTGCTGCACGACACACCAGTCGCCGCGAGCGGTGAAGAAAAACATGTGGTGGTACAGCTGGTACCCGTCCTGGACCGCGGCGTTATCGACCTTTGCGGCCGTCTTGCTGGCATGCACCAGCGGCGCCGGCTCACGACCGAGCCACTCGCAAGCATGCGTAATCTGCAACGGACTCTTGCGCGACGCCGCCCCTTTGCCGCCGGCCGCAAAGAGTCCCCACTCGGTCGCCGTGTCCTTCAGCGACTCCTTCACGGCACCGCACACCGTGGTCGTGACCCCGCTCGAATGCCAGTCGAATCCGAGCACGCAGCCGAAAGCTTGAAACCAGAACGGGTCCGACAGCCGTCGAAGCACGTCCTGGGCACCGTATTCCGCAAGGATGTGCGCGAGAATCTCGCGCGACAGGAGCACCATGCGCCCGAACAGCCATGCCGGCGCCTTGCCGCCGTGCAGCGGCAGCGATGCGAATCCCGTTCTTCGGCCCACGAAGTCATGTTACA
>DASPWV010000375.1:0-3342 GCA_035637635.1 Vicinamibacterales bacterium
CCCATCACGGGCCTCGTCGATCCAGAGTTGCGACGCGCTGCGATCGAGTTCAAGGGCACGTCGGCAACGCAGCTCTACGGATCGCTCACAGTGGTATCGGCTCGAGAGCTCTACCTCATTCTCGCGGAGGCCGGTCTCGCCGCTGGGGATACGCTCAGTGCAACAGGGCAGTTCGCGGCGAACATCAATGCGGTGCGCACGCTCAACGCTCTGCCGGCGTACGACCCCGCGAACGCGGCGCACCCGCGCCCCCTCGACATGCTGAAGTACGAGCGCAAGGTCAACCTGTTCTTACAGGGTCGCCGGGTGCACGACTTATATCGCTTCGGCGAGCGCGCCGATCAGTGGCAAATCACGACGCCCGTTGCCGAAGCGGTGTCCGCGCCGGGCACGTTCTTCCCGATCACCAGATCGAATTGCTCGCTAATCCTTATTGCGTGGCGAATCCCAGTGTCTGTTATTAAGCCGGAGCGAACAATCCCCTTTGGCGACGACAAACCAGGCTTCCAGAAAGCGAGCAACACGGAACGCTGCGGCGGTCGCTGAGTTTCGGCCGTCGGCCGATGGCGTTATTTGTCCGGCCGATTCTCGTCGTCCACCATTTCGTCTACCGGATCCTGTCCGCCGCCCGGACCCCAACCCTTCTTGCCGGGGTGATCCGGAATCGAGATCACCACTTCGCCCACGTTATTCGCGTAATTCGATTCGAGCAGCGCGTGACACAATCCAGTGGCCGGATCGAGGAACCGGCACGGGTTCTTGCGAGTCGGGACGTAGCCGGGGTTCACCTCGATTCGGATGATATAATCGTCCGGCGGAATAACGGCTTGCCCATCGGACCCATCCAGCACGAAATACTGGCCGCCGAGCCATTTCACATACGTATCGGCGTAATACACGCTGATCCCCTGATTGCCCGGGATCTCCGGCAATCCCAGATCGGGCCGTGCTGGCCGGCCGCACGCGCGGTAGTACCAGGGCTTGATGCCGCCGTCGTTGACGTTGTAGGGCGTGATATCGAGCATGCAGAAGCCGCGCTTGGCCGAGATCCATGAAGTAGACCGGTCGGCCGAAAGCAACGAGTAGGTTGCGTAGTTGCGGAAGTGATAGTGACGGTGGCACGCGTTGTTTTCGAACAACCCGTCGGAGTCGCCGCCGTCGCCATCGCCGTTGGGATCCCAATGACGATTTGGATCGCCGACGTAGACGTCGGCGGTGCCGATGTTGGGCGTCGTGACGGTAAACCGCAGAACACGGTGCTTCCCCGCCGGCACGCCACCCTCCTGCAACGTGCAGAACGATTCCTTGAGCTCCTGATCGTACACAACCCACGACGTCGCGAGTGCCTTCGAATCGACGATCAGATCGGGAGTACCAACGAGGTCCTGCGTGTGATCGAACTGCGGGTGAGAGGCGAGCGGCCGGTCTGCCGAGGTACATGCCGCAACCAGCAGTCCGGCTACCAACATGGGTACGAGTGGATGACGCATACACAGCGCTCCGTTGGAAGAGACTGCGAACCTGGAGCGCGTCACAAACAGCCGCAAGTAGGAATAAACTCTAATCGACCTGCATAGAAATTCAGTGAATGCCTCCGCCCCCAAACTGCTTGACGAGATCCGAGAGCACGGCCTTGGCATCGCCAAACAACATCCAGGTGTTGTCCTGTACGTACAGCTCATTGTCGATACCGGCGAAGCCCGGTTTCTTGCTGCGCTTTACCGCCAGAACGGTCTTCGCTTTATCGGCGTCGATGATCGGCATGCCGTAGATCGGCGTGCCCTTGTTGTAGCGGGCGGCGGGGTTCACGACGTCGTTGGCGCCGAGCACGAGCGCGACGTCGGTCTGCGGCATCTCGGGATTGATTTCGTCCATCTCCACGAGCGCCGAGTACGGGATGTTGGCCTCGGCGAGCAGGACGTTCATGTGCCCCGGCATCCGGCCCGCCACGGGATGAATCGCGAACTTGACCGTGACGCCGCGTTTGGTCAGCGCGTCATACAGCTCGCGAACCTTGTGCTGCGCCTGCGCGACGGCCATCCCATATCCCGGGATGATGACGACGTTGCGGGACTGCTCGAGCAATTGTGCGGCGCCCTCGACCGTTTCCTGCTTCCACTCCTTCTGCTCGCCGGCGGCCAGCGCTGGCTGCGCTTTGCCGAATGCGCCGAACAGCACATTCGTGAACGAGCGGTTCATGGCACGGCACATGATGATCGAGAGGATCAACCCGCTCGAGCCGTCCAGCGCTCCGGCGGTCACGAGCAGTTTGTTGTTGAGCACGAAACCCATCGCGACTGCGGCGAGACCGGCGTACGCATTCAAGATCGAAATCACCGTCGGCATGTCGGCGCCGCCGATCGGAATGATCAGCAGGACGCCGAAGATCAAAGCGAGCCCGGCGATCGCGAGGAACGCCTGGCCCGCCCATGGCGCGCCGGGATTGAGCACCAGGAGAACGCCGAGCGCGACGGCAATGGCGAGCACGCCGATGTTGACCACATTCTGGCCGGGATAGGTGACTGGGCGCTGCGGAATCCAGCGCACCTCCTGCAGCTTGCCCGCCGCCATCAGACTCCCGGTGAACGTCAGGAACCCCAGGATCACCTCGGCGACGAGTGCGCTCATCCGGAACGGCGTGAGTTGGACCGCTGCCGTGGCCGGCTCGCCCAGCCACAGGAAGTACTCCGCGGTCCCGACGAGTCCCGCTGCCAGCCCTCCGAAGGCGTGCGACAGGGCGGTCCGCTGCGGTACCGCCGTGAGCGGCACCCGCGAGAGTGGCACGCCCACCAGAAAACCCGCGAAGATCGCGACCACGATCCACCCGTGATGCAGGATCTCGGGCTGGATCCAGGTCGCGATGACGGCGACGCTCATGCCGGTGACGCCGGCGATCACGCCGCGGCGCGCCGTCTTGGGATCGTTCATCCAGTACAGCGCGAAGATGAAGAGCGCCGTCGCGAGGACGGCGGAGAGCTCGCCGACGAGAGGCATCACTGCTTCTTGAACATCTTGAGCATGCGGTCGGTGATCATGAAGCCGCTCACGATGTTCGTCATCGAGGCGAACAGCGCCACCGCGCCGAGAATACGGATCGTGAGCGGATGATCGGCGCCCGTCACCACGATCGAGCCGACGACCGCGATCGCGGAGATGGCATTCGTCAGCGACATGAGCGGCGTGTACAGGAGCCGGGACACACGGCGGATGACGCCGAGCCCGATAAATGTCGCCAGCACGAACACGAACAGCATCGATCCGAAGTCGGTCATGATTTGCGCACCTCGCCCGCGTGCGTCACGCAGGTGTCGCGGGTGATTTGGTCTTCGAAGTCCAGGCGCA
>DASPWV010000376.1:0-2366 GCA_035637635.1 Vicinamibacterales bacterium
TCATCGCGGCGACAACCGCCGACGGATCCCAATCATCAGGCGGTTCCCAACACACGGCGCCAGCAATGCCACACATGTTTGTCAGCGAAGGCGAAAAGCGAGCGTTGCCGTTGTTGAGATCACGCTAGGAGCCTAGACCGCACGGGAATCGAGCTCGACGATCGTCTCGCGTTCAGACGGGCCGGCCGTCGATCGCGAGCAGTTTCCCAGAACATCGTTGTAAAGCGATACCAGCTGATTGCCTATTGCGCTCCACCGAAATCGCCGCGCAAATCCACGCCCATGTTCTCCGCGCGTCTTACGCTCCGCCGGGTCGTCCATCGCCGCGCGGAGACAGCTGGCGAGAACCGTTTCCTCTCGCGTTGTCACCCACCCGGCATTGGCCGCGGCAATGTCGCCCTGTAGATTCACGCCTTCGGAGACGATCACCGGTACGCCACAGGCCATGGCCTCCGCAACGGACAAACCAAAGTTCTCCTGATGCGACGCGAGCGCAAAGATGCTGGCGTTTCGAAGCAGCGCCAGCTTCTGATCGCCCTGGATCCATCCAAGAAACGCAATCGACGCAATCGCCGGGCCGAGAGCCGCCATCCGGCGGAGCGCCGTTACGTACGCGGGGGCGCCGTCGCCGGCGATTAGCAGCCGCCATTCGGCGTATCGACCAGCATCGACGTTGCGGTGAAACGCGCGAATCAGGATGTCCACTCCTTTTTTTTCATCGAGTCGGCCAAGCGACAACACGTACGGCGAACTGTCTGGCTTCCGTCGTTGCTCGAACAGCTCGTCATCGATGCCCAGCGGAATGACAACCCCTCGCGGCAATTCCGCGACTGCGCTCTGAGCCAGCTTCATCTCCTCGCTGCTCGTGTAATGCATGGCGGCGGCGCAGGACAGGAGCTTCTGTCCTCCCAACTGCATCAGCAGTCTCTTTCGAAGCGGCTTGCGGCTCAGACTCCAGGGATCGAGCGTGCCGAGCGGCCGCACGATATACGGCACACCTGCCTTGCGGCAGGCGCGGCCGGCGGCCAGACACGTGTGCGACAGGACCGCATGGATATGAACAACGTCAAACTCGCGGACGTGCCCGTCGAGCCAGCTCGCGAAGCCCGCCGCGTATTTGAAGGCCTCGTTCCCGTAGCGCCGGAAAAAGACGACGTGCACGTCGTCCATGGATTGAAGCTCGTGAGATACGACCGGGAGCCGCCCTTCACCGTCGGCGTCGGTTGTCGCGACGACCGCCTCGACTCCTGCAATGCGCAACGCGCGGCACATGCCGAGCGTTGCTGCGCTCGGACCGCCGTACCTCGGCGCGACTGCGGGAACAACGTGCAGGACTTTAGGCGACACGTTCGTCTGCGGAAACAACACCCGACCCCGTCGCGCGTGCGCGGAGCGAGGTCTCGAGCAACGGCAACAGCCTGCGCTTGAAGCTGTCGTAGGTGAACTGCTGCTGCAGCCGGCGGTATCCTTCCGCTCCGAACTGAAGGCGCATGCGGTCGTCCGTCAGGAGACGAACGATGGAGGCGACAAGCGTCGACCCCTCCTGTTGATCCACAAGAAAACCCGTCACGCCATCCTGAATCACTTCGCCGGCGGCGTCATGCACCGAGCCGATACACGGCAGACCGTGCGCCATGGCTTCGAGATAGACGAGGCCAAAACCCTCGCCGCGGCTCGGCATCGCGAATACGGCAGCGTTGCGGTAGAGCTGACGAAGCGCGTCTTGCTGTACGAAGCCGGTGAATTGTACATGCCCCTGCAGGCCCTTGGCGGCCGCCTTCGACTGCAATCGGGGACGATCGTCGCCATCGCCAGCGAAAACCAATCGAGCGTCCGGCACGGATTGCAGGACGGCAGGCCAGACGTCGAGCAGTTGATCGTGTCCCTTGTATCGTTCGAGCGTCGACATTCTGCCAACTGTAATGACGACTGGCAACGCCGGCGTCCCACGCCGGTCGTGGGGTGACAACATCGTCGCATGGTGTGACGCGCACGGAAGCGCCAGTGCGCATTCAGCGATAGGTCCGAGCCCCGGGTTGTTATCGCTCACTCGTTGTGCGGTAAATCGTGAGATTGCAATGCGAAGGTCCGCTTGGGCGAGCATCCGGCGCTCGAGACGGGGCAGCGGTTTCCATGCCTCGATGCCGTACAGAAACACCGCGTAGGGACGCCTGCACCACCGCGGAACGAGCGCTTGAGCCTTTACAAGTGACACGTGACAGAACAGAAGCGACGAACAGCGGCCGAAGATCTGGGCCGCGGCCGTTCGTCCACAGAATCTGGCTCGCTCGGCGGTTGACAATTGGACCACTGAGGAAGGATCTGTTCCGTCGAGAAGTTCGATATTGAGGCTGTCAGCGCCCCAT
>DASPWV010000377.1:0-17880 GCA_035637635.1 Vicinamibacterales bacterium
CGTCGACACCATCGAGCATGGCGCCGCGCTCGACGACGAGCTCATCGACGCGATCGTTCGCCGATCGCTCATGGTGGTCGGCACCTTTTCGATTCTTTTCCATCCCGAGGGGATCGAGCAGGGCGACGGCGGCCGCCCCGACGTCATGGCCAAGGTGCACCGCGCGCGCGTGACGGTCGAGCGGGCGTGGCGCGCAGTGACCACGGCCGGCATGCGGTGCGCCGTCGGCACCGACAGCATGCATGGACGGCTCGCATACGACGTCGCCAAGCTCGTGGAGTTTGGTGCCACTCCGTTCGCTGCGCTACAAGCGGCCACCGTTCGCGGTGCGGAAGCGTGCGGCCTCACCGATCGCGGCTGTCTCGAACCGGGCTTGCGTGCGGACGTGGTGGTCGTGCGCGGCAACCCGCTGGACGACATCATGTCGCTTTCGGCTCCGGAGCTCGTAATCGCGGGCGGGAGGATCGTGCATCAACGCACAAAGTTTCCAGTTTCCAGTTGACAGTTCAAAGTTTAGTTTTGAGTTACCGACCTATGGTCAGTGCGAGAATTCTCGGGAATTCCACAACTCTTGAAACTGGTCACTCAACTTTGAACTGGGAACTGGTAACTGGAAACTGACGGCGGCGTTATCAACAGCCCGGGAGGTCCAGGTGAACGCGTTCGTTGCATGGCGCCTGCGCGTCGCGCAGCCGCTGAGGCTCCTCGCCGTTGCGGTGGCTGTGGTCATGGCCTCGCGGGCGGCGGCGCGCCAGCCCGCGCAGGATCCGATGTATCGCGCGCTGGCGTACCGCTACATCGGACCGCCTGGCAACCGCGTCGAAGCCGTCGCGGCAATTCCGGGCGATCCGAGTGTGATTTACGCAGGTGCGGCTTCGGGGGGCGTGTTCAAGACGAGCGACGCGGGCCTCCACTGGGAGCCGATCTTCGATGGCCAGGATGTCGCATCGATCGGCGCCATCGCGATCTCGCCCTCGAACACGAACATCGTGTGGGTCGGCACCGGCGAATCGTTCATTCGCGGCAACATCTCCGTCGGCGATGGAATCTACAGATCGACTGACGCGGGCAAGTCGTGGGCACGCGTGGGACTGGAACAATCCGGTCGAATTGCTCGCATCGTCATCGATTCCAAAAATCCCGACACTGTGTACGTCGCCGCGCTCGGCCACAGTTATGGGCCGCAGCCCGATCGCGGCGTGTTCCGCACACGCGACGGCGGCAAGAGCTGGTCGCGCGTGCTGTTTGTCGACGAGCACACCGGCGCTGTCGATCTCGCGATGGATCCGTCCAATCCGCAGACGCTCGTCGCCGCAACGTGGCAGTTCGCGATTTACCCGTGGTGGGCCGAGAGCGGCGGCGCGGGCACGGGCATCTTTGTCTCCCACGACGGCGGCACGAATTGGACACGGCTGACGGGCCGAGGCCTTCCGAAGCCGCCGCTCGGGCGCATCGCATTGGCCATCGCGCCGAGCAATCCGCGTCGCATCTACGCAGCAATCGAAACGTCAAACGCCAAAAACGGCACGCTGTGGCGTTCTGACGACGGCGGCGAGTCGTGGACCGTGGCGAGCCGCGATCCGCGCGTGAACAACCGCGCCCGCTACTTCTCTCGATTCGGCGTGGCGCCGGACAATCCGGACGAACTCTATTTCCTGACGCAGCAGCTCACGCGATCGCGCGACGGCGGCGCGACGCTCGAAGCCATCGAGGAGGTGTTTCCAGATGAGCACGACATCTGGATCGATCCACTCAATCCGAATCGCCTGATCGTCGCGAACGATCGGTACGTGAACATCTCGATGAATCGCGGCAGATCGTGGAGATACGCCGGTCTGCCGAACGCGCAGATCTACCGCGTTGCGACGGACCGTCGCATTCCCTACAACGTGTTTGGCGCGAGACAGGATGGTCCGACCTATCGCGGTCCGAGCAACAGCCTCGTCCCCAACGGCCTGATTCTCGACGATCACTGGGAGTACGCGGGGTACAGCGAGAGTGGCTGGGCGATTCCCGATCTCGGGGACAACGACATCGTCTGGGTCAGCGACAACCGGCGCGTCGAGCGCTACAACGCGCGCGTGCGGTCCACGCGCGACGTGAGTCCGTGGCCGGCGGGCCAAGGTCAACGCGCGCAGAGTGTCCAGGCAGGAGCCGCCGCGGGACCGCGATTCCGAATGCATTGGACGGCGCCGCTTGCGCTCTCGCCGCACGACGCGCGCACGGCCTACGCCGGCAGTCAGTTCGTCCACCGCACGACGGACGGCGGGCAGACCTGGTCGGTGATCAGTCCTGACCTGACAACGAACGATCCGTCGAAGTTCGGGCCCGGTCCGGGTCTCGGACCCGACAATCAGGATGTGTACTGCTCGCTCTTTTCGATCGCAGAGTCATCCGTCGCGAAAGGCGTCATCTGGGCCGGCAGCACTGACGGACTCGTGCATGTAAGTCGCGACAACGCCGCGACGTGGACCAACGTGACCTCTGCGTTGCCGAATCTCGCGCCGGCGGGCTCGATCAGCAGCATCGAGCCTTCGAGTCATAGTGCGGCAACCGCATACGTCAGCGTCGATCGTCATCGAGCTAATGACAGCGCGCCGTATATTTTCAAGACCGACGACTACGGGAAGTCGTGGAAGGCAATTGGATCCGGCATTCCGAAAAGTCTCTTTAGTCATGTGCGTGTTGTGCGCGAGGATCCGAAGCGAGCGGGTCTGCTGTACGCCGGCACCGAGAACGGCATCTTTGTGTCAACAGACGATGGCGCGGCGTGGTTTGCGCTGCAGAACAATCTGCCGCACGTGCCCGTGAGCTGGATGGTGATTCAGCCCGACTACAACGATCTTGTCGTCTCAACCTTCGGACGTGGCTTCTGGATTCTGGATGACGTCACGCCGCTGCAGCAGTTGACGCCGTCGGTGTTGCGCGCCGAGCATTTCCTCTTCGCGCCGAGCGCGGCGTATCTCTATCGTCCCGGTTCTCCGCTCGTCGGCAGCAACCTTGCCGCCGATTTCGACACGCCGTCCAGTGCGGGGCACAATCCGCCCGTCGGCGCATCGATCAATTACTTCCTTCGCACGCGTCCTAAAAGCGACGTGAAAATCACGGTCTCAAACGCCGAGGGCGTTGCCATTCGCACGCTGCAGGGCACGACAGACATCGGCATCAATCGCGTCTGGTGGGACTTGTATCGAGAGCCTGCACCGCCGTTCACGAGGGGGCTGCCATTTGGCCCGCTGAACCGACCGCCTGCATTGGTGCCGAGCGGCAAGTACGGTCTCAAACTCCTGGTGGATGGGCGGGATTACAACACAACGATCACGCTGCTCGACGACCCGAATTCAGCGTGGCGATAAGGAGTGGTCCGAATGCCGCGCGGCCTTCGATTTCGCAGATGGTCAAGATGTCGAGCGTACTGCGATGCCCGCACCATACACCGTGATGCCGATAGTTGCGTTCACGCTTGCCGCCGCCTGCACGGTCTTGGGGTCGAGATGCAACTCGTAGCTCGAAGGACCGGATGCTGCCTGGATGCCGATGTTGAACTCGCGGAGGTGAGCGCGATCCCATAAACGCCTCTGCGCACGTGACAGGCGTTTCACCAGAACGACCAACCGGCGTATCAGCCAATCGGGATCCTTCGACTGCATTGCCATCTCCACGTGTGCGACGTACCGTCGTCCCTCTTGTCCGACGTACAGGGCGAAGACCTGGCGGCCGAAACCCTTCACCAGGGAATCGAGCCGCGAGTCGGACCAGATATCGAGGTCGACGTTGAGGAACGTGGTCTCTTCGCGCTTCACCGGTTTCGAGATTCTTCGCTGTTGCCGGATCGGAGGATCGGCGCTGCGTGCTTTCGCAACAACGATCGCCACGCGGTCGCCGGCCGTCAGATTCTCCTCGAGCCATGATCGATGTGAGCCCTGGCTGAGCCCGCCGACATGCAGACGGGATTCCTCCAGCGGTTGTTTCATGCGTCGCGCCGCTCGAGCGGCCGGACCCGTCAGCTTCACCCAATTCACGATGGCGGTGAGCACACCGTCCGGCCCAACCCCCGCGCGGCACCGTTTGCGATCATTCAGGTACACATCAAACACAGTCATGGGGCGAGTTCCACGCTATCGAATACGACCAATGATCACTTCACGCGACAGGTTGTGCTCGGGTGCGACAGGGCGCGAAAAGCTGCGGTGTTGGGATCCAGTTTGAGGCGCCGCGGGTTGACTCGCGCCGAGCGTCTACGTTGGGATGCGGAGATGGACCGCGTCGTGGCCGACGCGGCCCCGGTGTTTCAACGCGATGTCGCTGAGGCGACGCCGAGCTCCTTCAACTTTGCGGCCATATCTTCGGCCGACGTCGCGGGCTTCACTGCCTTGTCGATCGCGAGAATCCGTCCGTCCTTTCCGATGTAGAACGTCCAGCGGTTGGCGACACCGCGATCGCTCAGCACGCCGTAGGCGGTGGCGACGGTCTTGTCAGGGTCGCTGAGAAGAGGAAAGTCCGCTTTGTGCTCGGCTCCGAACTTCGTGTTCTGCTCGATCGGATCGACACTCGCCATGAAATACGCCACATCGTACTGCTTGATCAGATGACCGTTCTCCGCGAGCGACTTGCACTCGATCGTGCAGCCTTGAGTGAAAGCCTTGGGGAACCACGCGACGACGACGGCTTTCTTGCCTTTGAAGTCGGCGAGGGTGTAGGTCTTGCCGTCGGTGCCTTTGAGAGTAAAGTTCGGCGCGGGATCGCCAACCTTGAGCTCGACGGCGGGCGCCTGGGCCGATAGGACGTTGAACGCGAGCGCCAAGGCGACGGCAGTGAGAAACACGGTTTTCATGTGGGACTCCTCGATATTGATGTAGAGACTTTCGAGTATATACGCCGCGTGTGAGTGTCCGTTTCCCCCCCCATGTAGTGGCCGGGCTTCAGCCCGGCCGGTATAGTGAGTTTCCAGCCCTTCAGGTAGTCGCGGGCTTCAGTCCCGCCGGTATAATGAAAAGTTCGCGCGACTCGGACGGCTCCTCCATGCGGAGAGGTACCGAAGTGGTCGTAACGGGGGCGCCTCGAAAGCGTCTTGTCCCGTAAGGGGCACGTGGGTTCGAATCCCACCCTCTCCGCCATATCTAAATGCTGATAAATAAATGACTTAATGTTGCCATCTTTCCGACGTCTGCCAGTTTTCAGCCAGATCTTTAATGGTGGGCGTGACCGATGCGATCCTCCAAGTGGTGTTTCAGGCAAGCTCACACGTCGTGATCGTCCTCTCCTGCCGGAAACGTCGCGTCACGTCGAAGTTCCCATCGCTGCGCGATCCAGCTTTCGACGAACGACCACAGCAGGCTAATCGCGTAGTGCAGTTGCGGCGACTTCTCCTGTAGTTCTGCGTTTGAAGTACCACCGCAGCTGATTGACGAGGCGTGGGTGCGGGCTCATGAGCTCGTGCCGCACGTGCTCTTCGTAGCGGCTCTGAAGCCACGCGAGGTTGTGTGGAAGGACGATCCGAACGGTCCACGCCGGCAGCGCCGCCAGCAGGCCAGCGTGCTGCTGTAGGAGCCAGTGAAGATCGTCGAGCGGGCCACCTGAAACGACGTGAACGAACACCCAACGGCCGGCCAGATCGATGCCGATCGGCATCCGCTGGCGCGCGGAGCGGATGGCCGTCGGAGCATCATCGCATCGCGCCGCGCGTGCCGCTTCGTCGGGGCTGATTCCAACCACACGGGAGAGGTGAACGCGCTGTTCTTCCTCGTTCGCGAGCCACACAACCGATGGGGTGGTGAGCAGAGCATCGAGCAGCATCAGATTGTCGACGACGCGAGCCGCTGAGAGCGGTCGGCGATGGCGGCTGTCGGTCTCGCCGATGGCTCGGTAGAGCGGCTTGTGATGCACGTGGTACACGCGTGCGCGGTTGTGGCCACACGGGTACGAAGTGGCGTACCCGTGCTTCACGAGCTTGGCGAAAGGCTTCCGCGTCTTCTGCCCGTGAACGATGCCGGCGAACGCGGTGTACTGGCGTAGCAGACACACGCCGGAGTGCAGCATCACGGTCACGAGGAACCGTGCCTGCCGCTCGGTGAAGCCGAACTCCACGATGGCTTTGACGCGGTCCTCGGCAGTCATCGGAACACCTCGCTGGCGTAGTCCGGATCGAACGGCGAGCCGCCGGTTCGAGCGGTGGATCCGCGGAAAGTGGAGAACCCAGACTGGCTCGCCGCCGCACCGTGAGCGCCTCGGTAGTGGAGCGTCACGACCTCGATATCCACGTGGTCCAATCGACCATCGACATCGACGTACTCGATGCGGGCACCGGGAACTGCACGTGCCCGTCGGAGTACGGCAGGTCGTGATCGTGGGCCCATTCCTGGATCTCCGAATCGTCGCGATCGGGCCAGCCGTCGTTGTCGGCGCGTCCACGATTGCGTTCCTACAGGAACTGCTGATACTCGCGCTTCAGCTCGTAGTCCAAGACGACGCGTTCGACCTGGGCGCCCCGTTCGTTGAGGCGCTCGGCTTCGCGCTCGTACGCGCTGTGTCGCGTCGGGCAGACCCAACAGAAAATCGGCAAACGATCGGAAGCCGCTCGACGTGCCACCGCTTGGATTTGTATTGCGCCCGCGAAACCGGAAGTCGCCTCGCACGTTGCGCACGTCGGCCTCGACGTAGTTCGAGCGGATGACATCCACGCCCAACTTGAAATTCTGCCGGTCCCGCACCCACGTCGTCATATCGAAGAACTGGACGTTCTGGATGTCGTAGATGAACGGGTCGTTCGGCCGATCGCCGAATTCCGAATAGCCGTCGATGCGAATGGCTGGCCAGCCTTGAAGCTCCGGCGTGATGCTCAGACCCGGAATCCCAAAATGCGCCACGACATCGGTGTCGCGATGCTCGCCCAGGTTTTCGTTCCGCTGATCGAACATGCCGATGCGTGCTTCGTTGAGGAGTGTGCCAGAGAAAATGTGCGTATCGCTGATCGCGAGTGAATCGTTCCTGCGAACGGTGTCGCGGCCAAATCCCGGATAGAAGTTCCGATCGGAAGGGAACGGATCGTAGCCGTCGCTCCACTGTCGCGCCCACCGCACGAACAGGTTGTTCGCGTGCGAGAGTCGGTGATCCACCTTGGTGAGAACCTGGTTGCGGTTGGTCCGGCTGAGTCCATTCGTGTTGTAGGTTTCGACCCCGCCAGGCACGTTCGCCGCGGGAATGAACGGCAGCATCTGCCGCGATATGGCGTGGAACATCGAGTCAGGGATCACGTTCGGTGTCGCGAACTCCGCTCGCGTGAAGGGGTTGACGATGCGGTTGGTGTCGTCGGCGTCGCCCCAGATGCCGTTCGGGCCTGCGCCGCGCCCGTTGCGGAAATCGCCGCGGAGCCAGTCCGCCTGCGGCGCCGTCGTATTGCGTGTTTCGGATCGCCGTTCGTACGTGTGCTCGTAGCTCAGAAAGTAAAACGTGCGATCGCGCCGGACCGGGCCGCCAACCGTGCCGCCGAATTGATGGCGGCGCAGCGACTTGTCGTCGCCCGGCTGCGTAAAGTAGTTGTTCGCGTCGAACGCATCGTCGCGCAGGTATTCGAAGATCGAGCCGGCGATCGTGTTCGTGCCCGATTTGGACACGACATTGATCTGGGCACCCGCCGTGCGGCCGTACTCCGCCGAGTAGGTCGACGTCTGAACGTTGAACTCGCGAATCGCATCGACACCCGCGTTGACACCCGCGCTCGCATTTCTGTCGGATCGATTGATCACGCCGTCGAGAATGAAATTCGACGCGTCGGTGCGCGTGCCGCTGGTGGCAAGGCCTTCGCCCTGGTCGTCGTCTGTCGGACGCCGATAGATGCCCGGCACGAGCAGCGCGAGCTCACTGTAGTTGCGGCCGTTCAGCGGCAGATCGGCCAATTGCCGCGGCGTGATCACCTCACCCTTGTTCGACGTATCGGTGTTGATCACCGCGGCCTTCGCCTCCACGGTTACAGCTTCCGCGATGCTCCCGAGCTCCAGCCTGGCCTCGACGCGCCGTGTTTGATCGGTCTCGAGGACGAGGCCGCGCTGCACAAACTTACGAAAGCCGGCGAGCTCGATCGTCAACTCGTATCGTCCTGGCGGGAGTTGCGGCAGAGCGAAGGTGCCCTCGGAGCTGGTCGTCGTGCCCGCTGCGAGGCCGGTGCTTCCTGCACGATCGAGACCGTGGCGCCTGGCACGACCGCGCCGCTCGAGTCCAGGACCGTACCGATCACCGTGGCCTTGAAGCTCTGCGCTGACACGCGCACAGCGAATCCACCAACAACAACGAAGAAGATGAGCATTACACCCGCAGGGGCGCCCAAAAAATGTCCGACGCGTCATAGTCATGGCTTCGCGCATCTTCGACATCCGCCGGACCAAGTGCTGCACCAGGTCGTTATTGGAACGCCTCGCGATGCGATAGAGCTTCGTCGCCGTCCGGATGAACACGCTGCCGTCGGCGACGGCGCGGCTCGCGAGCGTCATCTCGCCCAACGAGCTCCGGCCGAGCACCTTCAGCTCGGGGCCGGCCTGCATCACAAACGTATCTCCGTCCTCGCTGACTGCCCGGCTCATCATGTCCGCGAGGTAGCGGCCGTTAGACCTCGCCTATTCCGCCTCCGCCAAGCTTCGCGACGATCTAATAGACGCCGATCGTCGTGCCTATCTGCATCGCTGAACCTCGCATGGGCCGAGACGTGAGCCTGAGACGAGGGGCATGAGGAAAACTGCCGGATCATACGTATGAAATTGTGAGCCGGGCGGCGACGGCGATGAGATCGGCGAACTTGCCCGGTTCAATCGTGCCAACGCGCTCGTTCCAGCCCATGATCTCCGCGGCGGTTTTCGTCGCCGACATGATTGCCGCCATCGGGGACTGGCCGAGCCGCACGCGATAGGCGAACTCGCGCGCGTTGTCGCCGTGCGGCACGACTGCGGCGTCAGTCGCGAAGCCGATCGGCAACCCGGCTTTCAGCACCATTTGAAACGATCGGCCCTTCAGTTCCTTGATTTGACTCGAGCGTGTCTTCTCAGATTCCGGAACGTTCGGGTTCTGCGAGATCGATTCACGTGATGTGAACTACAAGGCACGCGCGGCGATCACAAACACGATTACCGGAGGGGGCGCTCCGGGTCCTTTCGGACCGTCAGCTTCGTTGTCAACTCGCGGCCGTCCACCGCCAGCGTGACGGTGTACACGCCCGGCGCCACCAGCGGATTCGTCTGGCGCTGTCCTCCGCCGGGCGCCTCGGACTGCGGCGGGTCGCCGTTCGTTGCCGTCGCTGTCGTCGTCGTACGCGCGGTCGAGCGGAGATCCCACCACACACGATTCAAACCTGACGCCTTCGTGCCCGTCAGCGTCCGGATCGACGCGTTCTTCTCATCGCGAATGGTCAAGCGCGCCTCGCTCGACGCGGGCGTGCTCAGATAGTAGGTGATGGAGGCGCCGTACGGCGGGTTGTGGCCCACATGTGACGGCGGATCGTACTCCGTCAGGAAGCTCTCACTCGTCGTTGGATCGCGGAACGCGAAGAGGAACGCGGGCCGTGGATCGAACAGATACGCGCGCGATCCGAGCACGGCTGGTGTGAGCTGCCGAAGCGGACCGATGTCGTCGAGAATCCAGAAGCCGCGTCCCCACGTCGCGACAACGAGATCGTCGAAGTCTTCCTGGACGGTGAGCCACGCGATCGGCGAGTGCGGCAGATTGTTCTGCAGAGGCATCCACGACGCGCCATCATCGACCGACAGATACAAGCCGTTCTCGGTGCCGAGATAGAGCATCCCCTTCCGCCGCGGATCCTCGCGCACGACACGCGCATACGCGAACACGCTCTTCGGAATGCCGGATCCAATCGACTTCCACGTCCGTCCGTAATCCTCGGTCTTGAAGACGTAAGTCGAGTTGTCGGCGGCGCGGTGGCGATCAACGGTCGCATAGGCCGTGCCGAAGGCGTGTCTCGACGGCGCGATGCTGTACACCCAACCCCAGGCCTCGACGGGCATGTTCGCCGTCACGTTCGTCCAGTTCTTCCCGCCGTCGCGCGTAAGGCTGACGACGCCGTCGTTGCTGCCGGTCCAGATGACGCCGGGCTCGATCGGCGACTCCTCGATGTAGATGAGCGTGCACGGCACGTCCTGGGTTTCAGGGTAAAGCCCCGGCGGCACCTGCTGCTTGCTCTTGTCATTGGTCGTCAGGTCCGGACTGATCACCGACCACGTCTCGCCTCCGTCGGGACTCTGGTGAACGTACTGGCTGCCGACGTAAATCTTCCGAGGATCATGCGGCGACATCGCCAGCGGGATCGTCCAGTTGCGGCGGTACTGACGCTCCGCGACGGGCTGCCCGCCGCCACCGCCGCCGCCGCCCGGCGTACGAGGAAACGGCGTGCTGCCCTGCATGATGCCCGTGCGCATGTCGATGTGCTCGACATTGTTCGAGCTGCTGACCCAGATGATGTTGTCATCCGAGCGATCGGGCATCACCCATCCGCTTTCCGCGCCGATCGTCCAAACCCAGAAGTCGGGTGGAATCAGTCCTGACGCGCTCTCGCCGCCGGCACCTCCGGTGCTGCGGAGCAGGCTGTTGCTCGGGCCGCGATACGCGGGGCCATCCTGTCGACTGCCATAGACGTTGTACGGAAAGCGGCGATCAGTGGCCACCCGGTTCACCTGCGAGGCCGGCAGCGGAACATGGAACCATGAACGCGCGCGCGTCGTGGAGATGTTCACGTAGCGATCGCTCGCGATGATGAGGCGATTCCCGTTCAGCGGGTCGAACCAGATGTCGTGCGAGTCGGGAAACATTTCCATGCGCATCGTGGTGGTCGCGCCGGCATCGAATGATTGATAGACGGCCTGCGCCAGGAAATAGACCTCGTCCGGGTTGTCGGGCGATACGCCGAGACGCGAAAAGTACCGCGCGCGACGGTTGATCGCCGGGTTGCGGCTCGCGATCGTCCAGTTCTCCCCGCCATCGTCCGATCGAAAGAGGTTTCCCTCTTTTGCGTGCTCGATCAGTGCGTACACGCGCTTGGGATTACTCGGTGAGATGACGATGCTGCTGCGGCCAAGCGGTGACGCGGGCAGTCCGCGTCCCGTAAGACGCGTCCAGGTGGTGCCGCCGTCCCGCGACACGTAAATACCGCTGCCCGGACCGCCGCTTTCGCTGAACCACGGATAGATCATGAGTTGCCACGTGGCGGCAAACACGTTCCGCGGATTCATCTGGTCGATCACGACGTCGATCGCGCCGGTCCTTTCATCGACGAAGAGCACGCGCTCCCACGTCTTCCCGGCATCGCGTGTGCGGAACACCCCGCGTTGCTGTTGGGGACCGTAGCAATGCCCCATCGCAGCCACGAACACGACCGACGGGTTTCGAGGATCGATCGCAATGCGGCCGATGCGGCCGGTCTCGTCGAGACCCGTATGCGACCAGGTCCTGCCCGCGTCGGTCGACTTGTACACGCCGTTGCCGATCTCGATGTTCGGGCGGATGTTGGGATCGCCGGTGCCTGCCCACACGACCTTGGCGTCCGAGCGCGCGACAGCGATGGCGCCGATCGAGGCGACGATCTGCTCGTCGAACACCGGCTGCCATTTCAGGCCGCCATCAGCGCTCTTGAAGATCCCGCCGGACGGCGTGCCCGCATAGATAATGTTGGGATCGCCGGCGACCCCCGCGACCGCATTGACGCGGTTGCCCGGCAGTCCGATGTATCGGAACGCCAGCGACTGGTACGCCGCTGGCGTCAACGCTGGCTGCGCCGAGGCGACCAGTGTGGCCAGCGCGCAACCGAGCGCCGCCACCAGCAGCCGCGGGCCGCGATGAATCCATCGTCGCCGGGCCATGCACTTCCTCCTGCGAGAGCGAACGAACGGCTAGAAGTCGAACCGCGCGGCCAACTGGATCTGGCGAGCCGTGCCGAACGATTCGGTGCGGCCGAACGTATTGATCACGCGGCCGAATGACGCGGGCGACAGATACGTCCGCTGCGGCGTGGCCGCCCAGATCGGTTTGTTCAGCACGTTGAACACTTCGACGCGGAGCTGCAGCCGCCCGCGGCCCAGCGGCGTGTTCTTGAGCAACGATGTGTCGAGCTGCACGAATCTCGGCCCGCGCTCCGTATTGCGGCCGAGATTGCCGTACCGACCCGCGGGGACGTCGGCGAACGCATCGCGATTCAGCCAGCCGACCGGCCCGTCCGGATGGCCTGTTGATTCCACACCAGGGACGCGATCAGGGCGCTGATTGGTGAACCATCCCTGTCCCGCGCGGGATGTGCCCAGGAGCACCGTGTACGGCAGACCGCTTCGTGCCAGGAATATGGCGTTGATTTGCCAGCCTTTTCGCAGCCGTCCCTCGCCCAACGGCAGCTCCCAGATCGAGTTGACGGACAGGTTGTGCGGCGCATCTTCCGACGCCCGCCCCCACTCGAGATCCCAGGACGGGCATGAATCGAAGTCGAGGAAGTTGGCACACGGCGTCTGCGGCGATTCGATGTCGTTCAGGAACGCCGACCAGCTGTACGACAGGTTGAACGCGAGCCCCTGAACGAGCCGCCGATTGAGCTGCACCTGCAGCGCGTCGTACTCGCCTTTCCCTGTCTGTGTGCGGATCGTGAACTGGGAGAACTCCGGATATGGCCGGCGTCCGAGCGCAGGATCGATGAGATTGCCCGGCTTCGAGCGTGGATTGTTTCGGGTCCGATTGCCGACGTACGACACTTGCAGCGACATCGCTTCGCCGAGCTGCTGCTGCACGTTGACGTTGAACTGATGATTGTAGTTGTCGCGCCGGTTGGGGTCCGTCGCCGTGCGGTTCGGCGGCGGCGAGACGCCTCCGGTCAGCGGCGGCAAGGGGAACGAGAGTCCCGGTGTGGTGGTCTGGTTCAACGTCACGGACGCCTGCACGTTGGAGAACAACGTGTCGCCGAAAAACGTCTGCAGCGGGAACATCTGGTAGTACGTTCCGTAGCCCGCGCCCAGAATCGTCCGGCCGGAGCCGGTCACGTCGTACGTCACGCCGATGCGCGGCTGGAAATCGTTTCGATCCGGCGCGTAAAACGGCGGATTGGTCAGGAGCGACAAGGTTTTCAGATCGAAGTTGGCGAGCGTCGTGTCCTTTCCCGCGTCTATCGGCGTGCCGTAGTCGTATCGCAGGCCGAGATTCAACGTCAGCCGGTTCGTCGCTTTGATGTTGTCCTGCACGTACGCCGCATATTCCCAGCCGACCACCGTCCCAGGTCCCCCGTTTTCCTCTGCCGTCATGTTCTGGATGCGGTTCGCGGCAAAGTCCGCGAGCGAGGCAAAGCTGATCGTCGGGTAGCCTCCCGAAAAGGCGAGCGTTTGCTTGTGGCGCACGTTGATGCCGGTCTTCACCGTGTGTGTGCCCGAGAACCACGTCACGGCGTCAATGATCTCGAACCCGGTATTGGTACGATCGATGTCTTGAAGCTGTCCCGGCTGCACATCGACGCCTGTAATCGACACCGATGGGAACGCCTTCGCGATCGGTGTGCGCAGCGATTCGCGGTCCGGGAACGCGCCGGGGATCGTCTGGTTGAGGACGAGGTGCACGCGATTGAATCCGAACTTCGCCTCGTTCATGAGGTTCGATCGGAGCGTGCGCGTGTAGGACACGGTCGACGAGCCGGTGATGATCGGCGCGTACTGGCGCTGGTTGGCAAACCGCGATCCCGTCAGCACGAAGAGCGGACCGTCGACGAGCGAGTCCTGGATGTTGAAACGCCCGAAGATGTTGTCCTTGCTCGTCGGGTGCCAGTCGCCACGCAGCGAGAAGATGGTCTCTCTGATATCGGTGACGCCGCTCACGCGCGCGATGCCCACATCAGGATTTGCGGTCGGCTCGGTCGGGAGCGGGATCGTCTCGAGAATGGGCCGGAGACGCGGATCGACGCGGGCGCGGAACGATTCGCTGGGCACCGTGCCGGTCTGGCTGGCCCCCAACCGCTTCCGCGACCCTTCGTAATTCGAGAAGAAGAAGATGTGATCGCGGCGAATCGGTCCGCCGAGGCTTGCCCCGTACTGCTTCAGGCTGAAGTCGGGCGCCTTTGGAGGATCGAAGAAGTTCCGCGCATCGAGGCTGTCGTCCCGCAGAAAAAAGTAACTGGATCCTTGAATCTTGTTGGAGCCCGATTTGGTGATCGCCGTCACGACTGCGCCGGCCGCGCGCCCGTACTCAGCGGAGTAGTTGGAGGCGAGCACGCGGAATTCCTCGACGCTCTCGCTGCTCGCGGTTTGCAGCCGCGCCCCGCGCTCGCGGCCGTTCGACAGGAATGCATTGTCCACGTGCGTGGCGTCGGTGCCATCGAGGAGGAAATTGTTCTGCGCATTGTTGGTGCCGTTGAACGACAGATCCGCCACGCCGCTGGTCCCCGCCTTGGCGGCGGGCGAGAAAAGCGCCAGACGAGAGAAGTCGCGGCTGTTGACCGGCAAGTCCAGCACCTTGCGCGCTTCGATCTTCGTCCCGACTTCCGCATTCGTCGTATTGACCAGAGGCGATTCACCGGTCACCGTGATCGTTTCTTCGACGGTCTCGATCTCGAGCCTGAACGTGAGGTTCAGGGTCTCGCTGACCGACAACTCCAACCCCTGTTGGATGACCCGGCGAAAACCCGGCAGCTCGACGTGAATCTCGTAACGGCTCGGGTTGAGGTTTGGTGCGCGAAACAGTCCCTGCTCGTTGGTCACCGTCACCCGCGTGTCGCTGGTCCGCGTGTTGATGACCGTCACGGTGACGCCGGGCAGCACCGCGCCCGAGGCGTCGGTCACGCGCCCCGCAATCATGCCCGATGTGCTCTGAGCAAGCGCCGCGGCGTGCGCAACGAGTACGGCGAGTACCACGCGCAGGATCGTCATCGAGGATCGGCAGAAGGTCATGGCGCCCCTCCCTGACACTGTCGCGGATTACGAGTTGGAAGCGCGGATTATAGCGTGTAGTGGCGGTTATCCGGAGTATTCACAAACAGCGGACCCGCGCGTGAGTAATTTCGGGTTTAGCCCCGCCGTTGCTGAAGGCTTTAGCCCCGCCGTTTCGCGCGATGAAACGCTGTGACAAGCGCGGCCATACCCACCAGCGCAGCGAGGGCGACCAGCGTGAGAGGACCGCCATAGGGGCGGCCGCGTAATCGCGCAAGGTGTGCACCCGTCACACCCAGCAGCCCGAATCCTGCTGCAATGGACAGCCCGAGAGCCGGGAGGAGATCGCCATGGCGCGTGCGAGCGGCAGGTGCGGACGGCAGAATGTGTCGCCAGCGATCCCAGTCCCACAAGAGGAGGTAGATGTTGCCGAGCAACATCGCACCCGTCACGAGTCGCGTGCCTCCGAACGAGGGTCCGATGGCGACGGTAATGGCGAAGATGTTCACGATGATCGGCAGAGACACGAGCGCGCCCACCGTCGCGGTCCGAGGCATCAGCAGCAGCCCGGCTGCCAGCCATTGAGCGACGCCGATGAACCTGTAATAGCCACCAGCCGAGAAGAACCCCGCGAAGAAATAGCCCACGGGATCTGACGTTGGCAACGTCGTGAATGGCTTGCCCAGGATCTTGACGAGTCCTGACGGCACGAACGCGAGGGCAAGCAGCGCACGGACGATAACAGTGAAGACGCGAAGGACGGGCAGCGTGACGGCCCGGGCGTGCAGCCGATCGATCGCGCCCATCCGCCGCTTAGACGCGAGGTCGGACACCGTGGTTCCGCACGTTGGGCTAGCCGACCTGCAGATGCCGCCGTGCGCGAGACGAGACCGGTCAGGAGTATGATTTGCCGACAGTTCGATTCAGTCGGAGTAGGAATGCCCATCGCTGAGCACCCCCTCCACGGATCCGGACGTGCGGCATTACCGCATCCGGCTCTTGCCTTGGGTGGCCAACGCCAGGCGCTGGTTGGGATACGGATGACAGATGTGCGGCACAGGGAGCCAGCGCGCCATCAGGCGGCGCATCCGCTCCCACGACACGAACGCGGTCTGACTGCGGCGCATCAAGATGACATGCCACAGCCGGGCGAGCGCGGCGTGGAAAGCGGAGAGGCTCGGTCCGTTCCGAGGCACGCCGTAATAGCGCGTGTGCCCCAGGATGACCGAGCGCAGATAGGCGCCCTGCTCCGGAATGGGGTCGTGCAGCCGCTGCCGCAGCTCGGTCTTCACCTCGCGCAGCTTGGCCTGCCACCTCCGCTGCATCGTCTGCCGCAGCACCGTGAACCGTCCCTTCCGCGTCTTGCTGCACGTGTGCGTGAAGCCGAGGAAGTTGAAGGTCTCCGGTTTCCCGTCCCCCCGGTCTCGCCGGTTCCGGTCGGCATGGCGACCGAATTCGATGAGACGCGTTTTGTCGGGATGCAACGTCAGTCCGAACCGCGCGAGCCGCTCGCGCAGGCCGACGAGGAAGCGTACGGCCTCCTCGCGATGCTCGAATCCCACGACGAAATCATCCGCGAAACGGACGACGACCACGTCGCCGCGCGCCTGCGTTCGACGCCATCGCTGGACCCAGAGGTCGAAGACGTAGTGAAGATAGAGGTTGGCCAGCAGCGGGCTAATGCTCCCGCCCTGTACCGTGCCCACCTCACTCCGTCGTCGCTCCCCATCCTCCAGCACGCCGGCCCTCAACCATTTCTGGATGAGGCGCACGACGCGCCGGTCCGCGACACGATGCTCGAGGAAGCGAACGAGCCATTCATGATTCAGCGTGTCGAAGAATCCTTGAATGTCCGCGTCGAGCACCCAGTTCACTCTTTTCGTCTCGATGCCGACCGTGAGCGCGTCGAGTGCCTGATGGGGGCTGCGCTTCGGCCGGAAGCCGTACGAGAAGCCGAGAAAGTCCTGTTCGTAGATGGCGTTGAGCACCTCGACGACGGCCCGCTGGACGATTTTGTCCTCCAGCGTGGGGACACCGAGCGGCCGCTGCCGCCCGTCCGCCTTCGGGATGTACGCCCGCCGAACCGGACTTGCTCGGAACGCGCCCCGCTTGATGCGGGCGGCGAGGCCGTGAAGGTGCGCTTCGAGCCGCTCGCCGTAGTGCCGCCACGTTTCCCCATCGATGCCTGCAGCGGCGTCTCGCTTCAGCGCGAGATACGCCGTTCGCAGGCGCTCGACGTCGGAGACGTGGTGCAGCAGCGCCGTGAACCGCTGTGTCCTGTTCTTTCTTGCTGCCTGACGTACTCGCTCGATGCCATCCGAGGCGTTGGTCCGGCGCTGTGTCCGGTCCGCGTGACTGTCGGGCGAGTTCCCCTTGGCCCGCTCGCTTCCCTCGACCCCCTCCGCCGCCGGTGGCCCGGCGTTCGGCGGCTTCAACGGTACTACCCAGCGGTCCGACTTCCCGTGGTCGTGCGTCATCGCCGTACGTCCTTGGACTTCACGATGCGGCCTGTGGCGCTCGTCGCCACAGACAACCACGGGATCTCCCGGTTCCCGTACGCGGTGCGTCCGCACGTGCCCGGGGTCTCTGACCGCGCGGGGTCTCTGCGCGCCTCGCGCTGGCGGCGCGTCGAGTGTGGCCTTCCGCCTACCTCCACGGCGTCGGCACCCCGATGTGAACATGGATTTCACGGCTCAATACCCGGCCCGCGCGTTCCCCTGTCCACGCTTCGCCGGCAAGGTTACCCCTGCCGCCGCATGACTCGGGGCCGTTGTGGGTCGCTACTCCTTCAACGTTTCGGACTTTCACCTATATGCACCGCGCCGGTTTTGACCGGCGCACGGAGGAGCCATGAGGCGCACGTGGGTTTCTGTCATCGGCGCAGCGCTCTCCATCGTTCTCGCAAGCGCAGCTTGGGCGCAGACGGTCAGCGCGACGACGGGCGCGATCAACGGGAAAGTCACTGACGAGTCGGACGCCGCCCTTCCCGGCGTCA
>DASPWV010000378.1:0-2506 GCA_035637635.1 Vicinamibacterales bacterium
ATTCCTGATCGAATACGACAACACCCAGAACGACGCGAATCACATCCACGCGGTGTGGCGTGATTTCAACGGCGATTTTGGACGAGACATCCTGCGCGAGCACTTGAAGACCGTCGCGCATTGATCGGAACCCATACGTACGAAGGGATTCATTTGCGGGGACGGTTCGCGCGCCGCCCCTACAGTCGGTTTGTCCTCTCCACTGGCAGATCGCACAGCGGCCGCAGTCGAACTCCGAGGGCATTTCCCGCAAACGCGGCGACGAGCCACAGCCAGCCGTGGAAGCTGCCGGACGCAATGCCGCTGAAGTAGGCGCCGATGTTGCAGCCGTAAGCGATCCGCGCGCCATAGCCAAGCAGCAGTCCGCCGCCGACAGCGGCAACGAGCGATCGACCGGACGCGCGCAATCTCGGTGCAAAACGGTTCGCAAGAATCGCCGCCACGAGCGCGCCGAGAATGATGCCGATGTCCATGACCGTCGTGACGTCGAGCAGCACGTTCGACTTGAGCGCGGCCGCTTGAGCGGGCGTCGTCCAATACGGCCACGAGGCGACGTCGATACCGACGGCGTTGAACGCTTTCGCCCCCCACAGCGCAAACGCCGAGGTCACGCCCCAGGGACGCCCGGCAATCGTCAGCGTGGCGATGTTCACCGTTGCCAGACCGACGGCACCTGCGAAGAGCGGCCATGGACCGCGAAGCCACCGTCCCGTGTCGTAACTGGACCCGTGAAGGTTTTCGGCGCGGCCATGACGGCGCCGCTCGATGGCAATCGTGAGCCACGCGATGGCGCCAAAGACCACGAGGTTGATGAGAAACGCCGGCAGCGCGCCGAACATGGTGACGAGAGATGCCGGCGCAAACGCCGGCAGCGTCTGCCACCACGGCACGTGTGCGGTGCCTATCACCGAGCCGAGAATGAAGGCCAGCAGCGTCACGACCATGCGCAGGCTTCCACCACCGACGGTGTAAAGCGTTCCGGACGCGCAGCCGCCGCCCAGTTGCATCCCAATCCCGAACATGAACGCGCCGGCGAGCACGGCGACACCGGCCGGAGAAATCGAGCCGCGCATCGGTTGTCCAAGCAGTTCGCCCGCACTGAGCAGCGGAAAGAAGACCGCACACGTCAAGGCAAGCATCACCATCTGCGCGCGCACCCCGGCGCCGCGTGCATTCGAGATGAAGACACGCCATGCTGACGTGAATCCGAATGCGGCGTGATAGAGCACGACTCCTGCGGCCACACCGACAAGAAACAGCACCGCCTGACGCGGACCGATCGAGCCAGCGAGATAAACGGCCATCAGCGCGGTCGCGGCAACAGCCATGGCCGTCGGGACAGGAGCCGACGATCCGCGGAGGATGGCGGCCGCAGGCTGAGAGATCGTGTTTGCGACCGTACTCATATTCGAGCTTCCAGGGTTCCAAACCGTGGAACCCTGGAAGCTTTGAACCTCTATTTCTTGAGTGAGATCTTTTGCACGCGCCAGTTTCGCATCTCGCCAACGAGGAGCTCGTTCTCGTTGCGGCAATCGAGAGAATTCGCGACGCCGAACTCCTTCGGCAGCTTGCCCGCCGAGCCGAATTTGCCAACGACTTTTCCATCCAGCTGCACTTTGTAGATCGCGGCGTCCTCCATCCCGGCCTCGTCTCCGGCGTGAGAGATATAGAGGTACTGAGTCGATCCGCGAGTCATGCACATCGCGATCGGGGTGCCGACGTTGCCGAATTCCGACTTGAACGTTCCCTCGCTGTCAAACACCTGGATTCGCTTGTTGCCCTGATCGGCCACGTAGACGTTGCCCTGCGTGTCTACGGCGAGCGCCTTGACGCCTCTGAACTGACCCGGGCCAGTACCGGTCGATCCCCAGTGCTTGAGAAAGTGGCCGTCCTTGTCGAACTTCGCGACGCGATTGGTCGTTCCGATGCCATCGGCAATGTAAATGTTGCCGGTGCGATCCCACGCCACATCCGCGGGACGCGAGAAGCTCGATCCGGGAATGCCGGATCCTGGCGCTCCGCCGCGACCACCGCCGGCGGCAGCCGCCGGCGCGTCGCCGCGACCACCACTCTCACCGCCGCGGCCGCCTGCGCCTGCGGCCGCAGCAGGGCGAACCGTGATGGTTTCTGGTTTTCTGCCGAGGACGAGCGCGATGCGGCCGTCAGCATCGAACTTCAGTACTTGACTAGCGGCGATATCGATCGTCCAGACGTTGTCCTGCGGATCGACGCGCAATCCCATGGCGGCGTTGAAGCCATAGACGTCCTGTCCGAGTTCGCGGACGAACTTGCCAGTCGGATCGAATTGAAAGAGTCGCGACCCACCGTGCGCAAACGTGCGGTTGTCGCCGAGCGTTGCGATCGGATGGCCTGTTCGCGTGTACACGAAAATCTGGCCCTTCGAGTTCGTGGCGACGCCGCCGATTTCGCCGAGGTACGTATCGGCTGGCATCTTCAGCAGGTCGGCGTTGGCATCGAACGCGATGTCAGGAACCGCAGGTTGAGC
>DASPWV010000379.1:0-12325 GCA_035637635.1 Vicinamibacterales bacterium
CTCGGCGATCCTGGCGGCGGCGTCTTGCGTGATGCTCGTCACGATCGTGGCGGGCATCACGCTGCTCATCGAACCCAACTTCGGCCCGAGCCTCGTCGCCGAGGCGCAGACGCCCTGGAATTTCGAATCGTGGCGTTGGACGGCCTGGCGGATCATCGCGCTCGATCCCGAGTTGATCGTCCTGACAGTGGCCGGCTTGGTTGTGTGGAACACGGGCACGCGTCGCGATATACCGGCGACCGTTCTGACGATCGTCATCCTGATCGCCACGTTCACGACAATCGGAAAGCTCGGCGCCGACCTGAACTACGCTCTGGCCCTGCGGGCTGTCGGGGCCCTGGCACGCGGGGCGCTGTGGCAGCGCGTTTGGTCTAGCGAGACGCAAAGCCGCCTGGGACTGGTGGCGATCACGACAGTCGTCATGCTCGCCTGCTACCTGATGCGCCCCAGCCTAAACCACGCATACATCCAGGCGAACGTCGCCACGCTGACGTCGCAGGTCTTAGCCGAGCCAGGCGGACGAAGCATGCTGGCTGCCTATCGCCTGTTCTCCCGCGTGGCGGCAGACCCGTCGCGGCCGATCCTGACCGACTCTGGTTTCATTGACGTGCATCAGCATGAGCGGACCGCCTTCGGCGATCCATGGCTGTTCCGAATGCTGGTTGAGACGGGTCAGATCACGCCGTCGGCGATGGCGTCGCGGGTCGAGGCCGAAGACTACGATTGGATCATTACGACAAAAGATCTCTTCGACGCGTCGTATGCGAGCTACGACTTCGGCTTGCCGATGGCGGTGGTCGAGCCTGCGCGCCGGCACTACCACCTCGGTGCCTTCAACACCAACTTCTTCATCTACAGCCCGAAGAGTCGCGAGGTTGCCGCGCCGCCCGGAGCCCCTTGGTGATCCCGGTGGGCGAGCGACGCCTGGTTGCATCGGGCGCGGCCCTGATCGGCCTCCTGATTCTGGGAACCATCCTGGACGTTCAAACCGGCTGGTTCGAGCGCCTGTTCGATATCGTCGCACATCAGTTCTACGAGATCCCGATGCTCGCCGCCATCCGCCGCGCGTCGCAGATCTCTCTCGCTCGAATCCACATCGTCATCCTCGTATCACTAGCGGCTCTCGGCCTGATGCTCGGGTCTCGCCTCGACCGGCAGCGGCGATGGTTGTGGGCTGCCATGGTCGTCGCGTACGCCATTCGGGCGTCGATCTGGATTGCCGGCGGCAACCTCCCGCTCGTGCCCGGTGACAGTTCCCATTACATCGAGATCGCCACGTCGATTTATCGCGGGGAGGGTCCGGTCAAGCATTACGTCGAGAGCTTCTTCATCGACTACCCCGCGATTCGTGAGGGGCGCGGAGCACTCGACGACTGGGCGACGCCGCTGTACCCGTACGTGCTTGCGGGCATATACCGTGTCGCCGGCGTCGTTCCCGGGGAATCGATTGAAGCAACCCTCGCTGTGGCAAAGGGGACGAGCTTTCTCCTGAACCTCTTGTGTCTGCCCGCGCTGTACGGCCTCACACGACGTGTGTACGGCCGGGAGATTGCGCTCGTGGCGGTGTGGGTCCTCGCGATCTTGCCCGTGCACGCGATTTACGCCGGCTTCGAGTTGCGGGAAAGTCTCGTGGTCCTGACATCGATCATCGCCGTCTGGGGCCTTGTCGAAACGTGGCAGGCCCGCGGAGAACGCGCGCTGGCCCTCGCGCTCGTTGCAGGTATCCTCGGCGGTCTGGCTGTCCTCGCGCGAAACACGGCAATGGCGATCCTCATGCCGGCGGCACTATATGGAATCGTCGTGCACTGGCGCACCCATCGCATCGCGATGCTGGTGTGGGCAACCGGGGTACTCGTCACGATCTCGCCATGGGCATGGGCCACCTACCGCGCGTACGGCGAACCGTTCTACAGTTACACGCGCTTTTTTCAATACACGTTTTCGTGGACCGTCCACCATTATCAGACCGGCGCACCCACGGCAGCCGGTTTCTACACACTCGCGAACGCTCCTGAAATCATTCGAGTCAAGCTCAAATCGCTTCTGATCATCGTCGTGTACTCAACGATGATTCTTGGCTTGCCGCTGGTGCTCGCGCTTCTGTGGCAGTGGTCGGGAAGAAACAGTCGAGAACCGCAAGGTGCGCGCGAAATGGATCGACTCGCGCTCCTTCTCGCGCTCGTCTTCGTGCTCGCCACTCTCGTGAACATCGCCGACGTGACGCAGGTCGCGCAGCTCGGTCGATACTACCTTCCGCTGTACTGCTTGATTCTGCCGGCGGCGGTCGCGGGTGCCGTGGAATGGCTGCGGCAGGTCTCGACGTGGACGATTCGGCCAGTCGCCTTCGCCACGCTTGCGGCGCTGCTGTGGGCGAATCCGACATGGGCGTACGACGCTACGTGGCTGACGAGTCCGTTTCAGCTTCATTGGCCGGCGCTCGCCGCCGCAGGCGACTGGATCCGGCAACATCCCGAAGCCGTGTCGCCGAATGCGCGCGTGATGACGTGGTTTCCGTGGGAGATGCGCCTTCTCAGCCAGCGCACCACCATTCTGATGCCGCGCAGTTTCGACGCGCGCAGGAACCTTGAGACAATCGGCGACGGACCGTTCGGCTATCACGTGACGCACGTGCTCTGGGGATCGTTCGAGCCGCCGCCGCACATCGATCCCGAGGAGTTCGGTCCGTACCTCGAACGCGTCCGCCAGATGACCCGCTTGACCGAGGCGCAGGAGATCTATCGATCGCCGCCGGGACTGCTGTTTCCCGTGCGCCTGTACCGAATACGGGACGACCCGCGATGATCGATTCGACCAATACAACGCCGCACAACCGTGGACGCCGACGTGCGTTTGCAGCGTCGCTAGTTATTTCACTCCTGATCGCACAGGAGATCGTGTTTCGCGCAGCATTTCCCTTGCCCGACGTCGAGGGGTTCAATCGCATTCGCTATCAGATGCTGGCGGGCGCTCACCCGAACCTTGCACAGGCCTTGCGCCGCGGGCTCGTGTACGACAAGCTGCTGATCGAAAGCACACCCGACGGGTTTCGCGAAATCCACCGGCTGAATTTGTACGGTTTTCGCGGCGATGATTTCGCGCTCGCCGCGCCGGCCGATCGCGAGCGGATCCTGCTGATTGGCGATTCAGTGACCGAAGGGCAAGGAGCCGCGGAATCGTTCACAATCGCCGCGGGGCTTGCGCGGCTCCAGGCGGCAAGTGGCGAAGTGACTGAGGTCCTCAACCTCGGAGTAATCGCCGCGGCGCTGCCGCATCTCACCGCGTTGACGCGCGACGCGATCAGCCTGCTCGATCCGCAAGTCCTCGTGCTGATCCTCTACGCCAACGATTTGCCGGCGCCGGTTTACCCGCCGCAGTTGGAACTGCCGGCGCCAACGTTTCCGCGCCGTCGCGTTGCAGGGCTATTTCCGAGAGCCCTGGAGTTGCTGGCACGCGTCGCCCAAAACAAGCCCATCTACCGGCGATGGGGCCATTCGCCCATGCGTTTCTTCGCAGCCGTGCCCGACCCGTCGAACCCGTGGAGCGCATCGACGGGACCGCCGATCGAGGTCGAGCCGGCGCTGTATCAGGCGATGACTGCCGGGACACTCAATCCGTGGCTGGTCGAGCAAGCGCGAGCGATTCCTGACATGCTCGCGCACGATTTCTCCACCGGCGGATCGCCCGTCCGGTTTCTCGCGCGCATCGCTTCCCTCTGCCGGGGCACCGGCGCACGTCTCCTGGTCGTGTACGTGCCATTCGCCGGCGTCGTTCACCCGCGTTACGCGTCGTCACTGATCAAACTCGGCATGCCGCCTCCTGTCGCCGAAGCTCTCCATCAGGACCCGAGATACCGTGGTCAGAATCGAATCCTCGCGGAGGTGTGCGCAAGCCTCGGGCTTACGTTCGCGGATACCACCGATGATCTCGTGCGAGCAGATGAACAAGGCGTGCCGCAGTACTGGGCCTTCGATACTCATCCTCGACCTGCGGGGTACGCGACCATCGTGCGGCGAATTCAACGTGCGCTGCAGGATAGAGGTCGATGACGGCACGCGCGAGTCACTGGGCGGCTGTCGCGCTGACGCTGGCGGTGATCGCGATCTCCACGCACCAGACACTGACGCGTTATCGTGAGTTCCGCAGCGGCTTTTCGTGGGATCTCGCGTACTACAACCAATGGTTCTGGGCAGTGACGCGCGGCGATCGGGTGATTACCGTGCGTCCGCTCGCTGCGTACGCGCAGGAAGGCCCCTCAGTCTGGAAGATGAATTACCTCGCGCCGATCCGCTTCGCGCTCGTGCCGATTTACGGGTTGTTCCCCGATCCGCGAACCTTGCTCGTCATCCAGAACGCGATCTTCTGGTGCGTGGTCGCAGCCGCGTACACGCTCGTGCGATCGGAGTCGCAGTCAGAGGGCATCGCGCTCTCAGCAGCTCTGTTGACGGTATTGACGCCTCTTTTCTGGCCGCTCGCCTGGAACGATTTTCGTGAGCTCCAGTTGGGTGTTCCGTTTGTGCTCTGGGGGATTCAAGGCTGGCGCACACGAAAACACGGTCTCGCCACATTCGGCATTGCCGGCATGCTCGCCTGCCGTCAGGAGTACGGGTTGCTCGTTGCGCTGTTCGCGCTCGTGCCGCCGAGGCATCCTGATGCTCCGGGACGGCGACAGGCGTGGATTTGGTCGGCCCTCATCGTGGGAGTCGGCTGGTTTGCCCTGGTGTTCCTCGCCTATCTCTCACGGCAGGTCGGCTCTCATGCTCCGGCGGAGTATCTGGTCCAGCTCACTGGGACGCGAGCGCCGATCGGAGAAACAGTCGCGTCGGTCCTCGAGTTCCTCTTCATCGGCCTTGGCTCGTTTGCCGTGCTCGCGTTGTTCGCACCGCGAATCGCTCTCGTTGCCGCACCGCTTGTTTGGAGCTTGTGCAGCGGACAGTGGGGGTTCCGCACCATGGAAACCGTCCACTGGCATCACGTTCGATATGCCGCGCCCGTTACAGCGCTGCTCGTTGCCGCCGGGCTCATCGGCTACGCGCGCGCGAGCGGGCTTCTGTCCACCCGATTTCAATCACGATGGGTTCTGGTCAGCTTCTCCGCTTTCGTCGCCGTCGGGCTCGTGGCGAGCAACGTGGTGCTGCAACACCGCTTTGCGCGCGTGCCGCGCCCGATTACTGAATCAGAAGCCGATCGCCTCTGGGTTTGGATTCACGAAGTCGCACCCGATGACGGCGTGCTCGCCGCTTATGAAGTCGCAGCGCCGCTCTCGTCGCGTCGATTGCTGTACAGTTACCGCCTGGACGAGAACAAGCCTGCCGGTTATCCGCGGCTCGCTCCGGAGATTCGCTGGGCGTTCGTAAGAGAAGGCGAGGTGCCTCCGCAGTTGTTCACGTACCAGGGATTCATCGACATGGATGCTGGACCGGCAATCAGAGTGTTTCGCCGCAACGGCGATCAGTCGATTGGCTCTCCTCCGTAGCGCGTGCGATGCGGACGCTGAAAAGGTGCATCTTGTCAGCAGGCAGTGCCGCCGTGGCGCTGCTCATCGTCGAAGGCGCCGGGCGACTCCTCCTGACACGACCGACGTTGCCATACGTTCCAAGCTCGAATCCGCGGCTGATCTACGAGCTCAATCCCGCCTATCAAGGCATCAACACGTTGGGCATGCGGCAGCCTGAGATCGATCGTGCGACCGTGCACGATCGGTTTGTGATTGTCGTCATCGGCGACTCGCATTCGTATATGGATGATTCAGTGACGGGCGCTGGGACGTTCCCCGCGCGGCTCGAACATCATGCCAATGCGGCGGCGGAGAGACCTGTGACGGTTCTCAACCTCGGAGTGCCCGGCTACAACATGATCCAGGAACTCGAGGTGCTGCGCGCGAAAGCCCTCGCGTTCGAGCCCGACTTGATCGTTCTCCAGTACTGCGTCAACGACGATCACATTTCCAATTTCATCCAGCCTGAATACCCGAGAGTGAACAGGGCCGTCCACTCGAGTGTCGTGCTCACGACGGCCTGGACGACGATCTTGTACTCGCAGTTCGGACGCACACATCTATTGCCGTTCGTCGAGGATCACGCGCCGGATCTCCTGCTCTTTACTCCAGGCCTCGTTGGCACTCCGGTCTCGCGCGAGCAGGACCCGCTGCACGGTCCGACACATCCGACGAGGAGCAAGGATTTGGTGCCGGTCAGGTATCACGGTTTTATCGGCCGCGACAATTTCGAGAGCGCCGTCCATACGTTTGGCGAGATCTGCAGGCGAGCACGCATTCCCACGCTGGCCACAGGCTTCATCGAGGAGCGTGACCGCGGTCTGTACGAAGCGTCCGGCTTCCAGGTGTATTCGTTCTTCGACATCTTCGCCGGCACCGACATGCGGCACTACGGCTACGATTCCCGCCACAGCGACGGCCATTTTTCCGATCTTGGAAACGACCTCATCGGGAAAGCGCTTGCAAGTTATGTTCGCGAGCATTTCTCGGTCTCCTCGCCCAAGGTGGCGCGCTCCACGCGCAGCCACGTTGCGCAATAAAAATAGTGGCCTGTAACAGCCCACTCGCCGGTTGAGACCGATGATTCGACATCGAGTCCGGTCCCCGGCGCTGATGGCAGTCTTGACAGTCGGCCTGATCGTCGGCGGGCTCCTTGTCGGCTACGAACCAGTCGGCGGCGATCCCGATCGCCTCTACCGTCCAATCAAGAGCGAGCTTGCTCGCTCTCTGCACGACGGCGCTCTGCCGCTATGGAGCGATCGCTTTGGCCTCGGTGTGCCGCTCGTGGCCGAAAGTCACGTCGCTGCGTTTTACCCGCCAAACCGGCTGCTCTATCGATTTCTCGACGTGTCGACTGCATATCGTCTCGCGATGTGGCTGCACTATGTCGCGTTGGCCGCAGCGACGTACGCATACGCGCGCCGGCTGGAACTCTCGCCGTGGGGGGCGGCTCTCGCGGCGGTCGCGTTCACGCTCTGCGGCTTCCAGGCCATTCATTCGAGCCACGAACCCTTCTACTCCGCGCTGCCGTTTCTGCTGCTTGCGCTTTGCTTCACCGAGGAATACGTCGCCACGGGTCGCTCGGTGTGGCTCGCATTGCTCGCGCTGACATGGGGCACACAGCTCACGCTCGGCCACTTTCAGATCCAGATGTGGACTGCGGTCCTCGTGCTCATCACCGGATGCTGGCGGGTCGTCCAGAGCGGCTCGCGTCTCCGCGCGCTCGGTCTGATCGGCGGGTTGGCGGCGGGAGCCGGCACTGCCGCGATCCAGATCGTACCGACCTGGGAACTGGCGCGACTCGTAGGGTCCAACCGCCGGTCGCTCTACGACCTCATGTTCTTTTCATTTCCGCCGGCCCACTGGGCCGAGCTTGCGATCCCTCGGCTATTCCACGGACTGCGCGGCGGGCCGGGAGATGCGTACTGGTTCACACAGGCGACAACCAGCTTCGAAACCTGTTTGTATGTGGGAACCGTGCCGCTGATCCTGGCGTTTATCGGGCTCGCCTCACCGCGCAGCCGGATGCTGGCCGCCTGGCAATTCATCGTGCCGGCGAGCTTCGCGCTCGCGACGATGCCGCGGTGGTGGCCCTCTGGTTACGCGGCGATTCTGTCTGTGCCCGTCCTCGGCTACTTCCGCGCCCCGAGTCGCTATACCGCAATCACGAGCCTTGGCCTCGCGCTGCTGGCGGGACGCGGTTTCGATCGGACGATCTCGACTCGTCGTTTTGCAATCGGTCTGATTGCGGCAGTGATCTTCGCAGCAGCGGCTGTTCTCTGGGCTGTTTACTGGGCGCAGCTTCCCGCATATCGGGCGGCACTCGGCGACGGCGATCTCGGACGCTTCGTTGCCCTGGCTGCGCGCGTCTGGATCATCAGCATCGTCGCAATTCTGGCGTGGCGCAATCGACTCGTCGCACCGGCTGTTCCGTTCCTGCTCACCGCAGCGGAACTGGGCGTCCTGTACTATCACAGCACAACGGAGTGGGGTCGCTCGATCGAGTTGCCTGACTCGAGTCCTGTTCTGCAACGGCTTGCAGAGGAATCCGACGTCGGCACGGTCGCCGGCGATGTGCACGATCTGCCAGTGCGCGCGAATCGATCGCCGGCCTATCCATACCTCGGGATGAACCTGCTGCCACCAAATGACGCGCTGGATCTCGCAGGCTCCCAATCCCTGGCAGGGGATCCTGTCACGCTCGGTCTGCTGCGCCATTTCCGTGTAACGCATGGCATCTGGAACCGTCCAGTGCCCGGAACCGACGTTCTCTACAGCGGCGCTGACTACGCACTAGATCGAGTGGTCTCCAGGGAGCCGGGACTTCCCGAGCACTCGACGTGGTATCTCGTGCGCTATCTAAACGTGCTGCCGCAGGTGCACGTTGCACGTAAAACACTCGATGCACCCGACCTCAAAACCGTGTTTGCGCAGTTAGCAACAACCGACTCCGACGACAGCGCCTTTTTTCTTCCTGGTGATCGCCCGGAGGACGTCGGGGCTCGCGCACGGTCGGCACGCGTTGTCGCGTGGGACGGGCTTCACGGTGAAATCGAACATGACGGCGTGTGCGATGTCGTGATTCGCCGCACGTACGCGCCAGGATGGGTCGCTCGAGTCGACGGCGGCGCCGAAATCCCGGTGCTGCGTGTCGATGGCGGCCTGCAAGGCGTTCGCCTGTCTGGCGCGGGCCGCACGCGAATCGAGTTGCGCTATCGGCCTCCGCACTGGCCTCTCGTCGTCGCGATATCCCTCCTGTCGCTCGGCATGGTGGTGCTCATCCTCTTGTTAGGAACTCGCGGAGAAACGCTTCGGCGTTTGGTCCGGAGACATTCCGTTGGATGAGCCGAGGCGGCGCGAGGAACCACGCGTCGCGGTCCTCATTCCCTGCTTCAACGAGGCATCGACCATCGCGGACGTCGTCACCGAGTTCCGCGCGGTGCTTCCTACGGCCGAAATCTACGTTTTTGACAACAACTCGACGGATCGCAGTCTGGCGGAAGCGGCAGGGGTCAATGCGCACATCTTCCGCGAGCCGAGCCAAGGGAAAGGGCATGTGTTGCAGGCCATGTTTCGTACGGTAGATGCGGATGTCTACCTGCTGGTTGACGGTGACCGGACGTACAGCGCACAAGACGCGCGCTCATTGCTGGAACCGATTGTGAACGGCCGCGCAGATATGGTGGTTGGCTCCCGTCTGCATCCTAACGCAGTCAGCGACTTCAACACGCTGCATCGATGGGGCAATCGCTTCTTCCGTTTCCTGGTGAAGCTGCTCTTTGGGATCACCGTCTCTGATTTGTTGTCCGGATACAGAGCGTTTGACCGCGCGATCGTCCGCAACATTCGCCTCACGAGCGGCGGGTTCCAGGTGGAAAGCGAGTTGACCATCAAGGCCATTCGCGCAGGGCTGCGCGTTGTCGAGGCGCCGGTCAATCTGCGCCGGAGACCGCCGGGCAGTCGTTCAAAGATACAGGTCCGGCGTGACGGCCTCGCGATTCTGGGAAAGATCCTGGAATTGCGATGGCGAGGCGATGCGTGAGCTTTGTCCGCGCGTGTTCGACACCGGAGGAAGATCGACCCGATACAGCCAGCAGCCGAGCTCATATCTGATATTGCTGATTGAGGCGCCGTCGTCATGCAGCCGGTTGCTCAACCAGTGCGGCCCGCAACCGTACACGTAAAACGTACGTTGCGCGAGCACGAACTCGTTGTAGGCGACGATGGGGACGTCGCTCCAGCGCGAGAGGGAAAGATAGCCGCGATCGATCGTGTCCGTATGCGTTTCGCGCAGCTCCGTTTCCGGATCGGCGACGTAGATCGCGCGAGGCTGCTGTTCGGCGGAAAGGTAGTACCAAAGCTGCAGATAGGTAAGCCCGCCGGATACTACAATGTCGCCGCCCCGAGCAAGTTGCTGCGTAAGGAGTGGTCGATCGTCGATCGGATTGTGAGATTCGAATGGCCGGCTGGCGAGCGTGTTCACGACGTCGCTGGCCAGCGGGACGACGAGGATGAGGCACAGGATTACGTCGGCGGCCGCGACGACCGACGCAAATCGCGCGATCGCGAGCGGCACGACTAGGGCAAAGCCCACATCAGCAAACAGCGTGTAGCGCGGCACAAATGCACCGCCAGTCACGCTGGCAACGAGCATCGCAAGCGCTGGTATCGTGAGCGAAACCAGACCTGCAACCAGTTCGTGCCGTTCGCACGTCGGTAGGAGCGGGCCGTCAGGCGGGCCGTGCAAAGGCGGGGCTAAAGCCCCGCCACTACGTGAGATTGATATTGGCCGGCCTAAAGCCTCGCCTCGTCGGGTGATTGGTAGTGGCGGGCCTTCAGGCCCGCCGTCCGAGGACGGGGCTAGCGCGCCGCCGGTTTGTCGTCCGTCTCCTCGCAACCGACGAAAGAGCGCCAACACGATAAGCACCATGACGATGAGCCCTGACAATGTGAATCGACTGGTGATGATTGCGCCCAGGACCTCACCGTATGTGTTCGAGATGCTCACCGTCTCCTGGCGCGTCCAGAAAGTAGCGGCCTGCGGAAGACTCGAGATGAGCAGTGGGGCAAGCGGCAGCACGGCGGCGGCTGCGCCGGCAAACGCGATCCATGATGCACGGTCCACTCGACGCCGGCCGATCTGTCTCACGAGCTCTCCGATCGCGAGCGGCACAAACGCCACGACCGCGTAGTAGTGGGCCCAGACGCCGGCAGCGAGTGCCATGCCCATCACCAACAAGTGCAGTCGACGACGACGGCCACGTGCCGCCTCCGACCATGCGAAGAAAGCAACCGCGAAACAGCCGACCGTCAGATCGTACCCACGCGCCTCATATGCGTATTGAAAAGCGCCGGTGAAGCACAGCGCGATCGCAGCGGCCAGACCGATCAACGCATTCGATCGGCGGCGCACCATCACGAACACGAGCAGACAAGCGGCTGTGAAGCCACACATCGGCGGCAATCGGGTCCGAATGAGGCCGGCGCCGAGCGCAGCGTGCGTGACTCGCGTCAGGATTGTGTTGAGCGGCGGCGCCAGATCGAGTCCGTCCTGACTTGCCCTCCATAACGTTGTGAGTGGCAGGCGTGACTCGAGAATCGTGAAGACCTCGTCGTGCCAGAAAGGCTTGGCGCGGGCCCGCGCGGCGAGGAGCAACGTGAGCGTCACGACAAACAGCAGCAGGACCCACCAGCGGTGGCGTTCTATCGCGTGACGGATTCGTTCGGAGAGATGCCGAGTCATCCGCTCTCGCTCGCGATCAAGGTTAGTTCACCAGCGACGTGCCGGAAGTAAGACCCTTGATTTGAGGAAGCGGCCACAATTCCGCCGGAGGTCCGGTCAACGCCTGCCGGACCTCATCGTCCGAGAGCCGAAAAATCAGAATCGAGTAGCCGACGTAATCGTCCGGCGCACGCCGTCTCAAGTAGGCACACAGCCTGGCGAATCGAAATTCATCGAAGTCGTTCAACAGGCGATGCCACCGGACGTCCTCGGGATTTGTGACGCTCGCGGCGCTGCTATCGCGCATGGCGGGCTCCGCATGTTGAATCTCGATCCGCTCCGCTTCGTATCTCTGTTCGTATGGCGCCGCCCACGGTCCTCGTGCCTGTGTGTACACGCTTTGCAGCATGGTCGCGCTGATGCAGTACGTGCCACCGCGGAGATCGTAGAATGGGCGGCCGCGCCGCCAATCGTGGTAGCTGTAGATCTGCTGTACCTCGATTCCGTACCGAGCGGGATTTCCTGAACCGAAATACGACAGATAGACCGGTCCACTCGAGGAGATGATCGGCGCGTTGCGATCCAGCCATCGCTTGAGTCCCACGAGATCCTGTCCCCAATCGAGTGAGCTGTCGACGAGATGCTGATATCCCGACCGAGGTCCGCCAGCGAGCGAGTTGAAATACGCCAGATAGTCCGGCCAGATGCGCATCGAATCGACCGAGAGCCAGAGGACCGCGAGTGTGACCAGCGTCGCGGCCACTCTCGACTTCGAAAACCACCAGCCAGCCGCGCCGATCAGCACGAAGAGCGCCGGATACGCCGGCAACAAGTGGCGTTCGCCGAGGTTGAGACTGGTGGCGATGGCCGCGGTCCAGTACGCGACGAAGAAAACGAGCAGCGGCGCCAGCCGGTAGGAAATGCGCGAAAGACGGCGCCGCGTGGCCGTCGATCGGACGATCCGATGCCAGAGGGCGCCAGCGGACAGCACGAGAAGCGCAAGAGTCGGCAGCGGAGTCTTGACCAGCCAGCAATACGGAAAGAAGTACCACCATCCGTCAACGCTGTAGCGCCCGTTCAAGAACGCGAGAAACCTGCCCGACCGGTTG
>DASPWV010000380.1:0-2034 GCA_035637635.1 Vicinamibacterales bacterium
CGCGCAAATCTATGGCGATCTTACCGAGGCGCTGGGGCTTCACCGATCGCGCGACGAACATCTGGTCGAGGCGATGGCTCGCGCTGGCGACGCCGACGCTGCTTCGACGCTGGCCGATTCGATCACGATCGGACCGGAGGGCATCTCGGTAGCGGGTGATTTTCAGCGGCGTGTGTGTGAGCATTCCAAGGACGAAGCCGCACGGTTGAACGCCGCCGCGGCGGTGCAGAACAAGCTTGGCAAGTGCCTGGGCGAGCTGCTCCGTCGAGTTGCCACCGCATCCCGCAGTGGCCGTGTATGTTTGTCCGGCGGTCTCTTTTTCAACACGCATTTCACGACTGTTGCGGCAAGCAGCGGAGCATTCGAAGAGACGTTTGTCCCGCCTCACCCGGGACGAAACGGCTGCGCGCTTGGAGCGGCATTGACCGTCGCCGGTTCTGCTCCTGCCGCCGTCGCTTCGCCGTATCTCGGCCCGGGCTATTCGGACCCGCAGGTGAAAGAAGCGCTGGAGAACTGCAAGTTGGCCTTCGACCTGCAGCATGAGGACAAAGTCATCGAAACCGTCATCCGCGCGGTGTCGCGCGGACGTCTCGTGGGGTGGTATCACGGCCGTCTCGAATGGGGCCCCCGAGCGCTCGGACATCGGACGGTGCTTGCGGATCCGTTCGCGCCGCACGTGCTCGACAACCTGAACGGCTACCTGAAGAAGCGGCCAGCGTACCGAACGTACGGCGTGAGTGTGCCGTTGACCCGCCTCAACGAGTTCTTCGAGGGCGAACGAGCGTCGCCGTTCATGCAGTACGAATATCGACCGCGCGACCCCGAGAAATTTCGATCGTTTCTTCCAGAAGGCGTGAAAACGCTCCGCGTTCACACCGTCGACGCAATGACGCCACGATACCTGCGCCTCCTGGAGCGCTGGGGCGAGATGTCAGGCGCGCCGGTGCTGGTGAACACATCGTTCAACGGATTTCACGAGCCACTCGTGTGCTCGCCGCGCGATGCGATTCGCGTGTTCTACGGCACCGGACTGGATCTCCTGGCGCTCGAAGATTTCATTTTGCGGAAGTGAGCTCGCACATACGACGCTCGCGCGCTACTTGAACATCTCGGGCTTGATCGGGAACTCGCGCACGACGCCGAGCTGGTCGCCCAGTTGTCCTCTGGCATGCACGTTGAACTTGGAGCCAGGCGGCAACGTCGCCGTCACGCGGACAATGCGCGTCTCTCCGGGCGCGAGTAACCCCACGACGGCCGGCTGAATCAGCACCACTGGCGCGCTCGCCTTCAGCGCGCTGAACCTGACCTCCGAGATGATGACGTCGTGGGCAAACCCGTCACCCACGTTGCTTACTTCGATATCAACCCAGGTGTCGCCTGACGGCGATGCGTGAGCATCAACGATGCGTCCCGTAATCATGGGCGCACCGAGGTCGATGTAGGTGACCGATCCGTCGTGATCGGAAAGGCGAGCCGGACTGGTTGTCCCATACAGCGATACCGGGAAATCCGCATTGCTTCTGCCGTAAGCAAAGCGGCTGATCCACGGCAGCAGCGGCGCATTCGCCAGCGCATGATCCAGCGTTTGCGCGTTGCCGTCGAACACGTACGAGTATCGCTGGCTCGGTGGCAGCATCAGGTTCAGGTTGCTCAGGTTTGGGTCGACCAGATCGAGACTCGCGGTGGCCACTTGTTCCGGAGGCGTCGGGATGCCGGCAATCGTGCCCAGCACGTCTACGTAGCCGTCGTTCACATCGAACGCGTTGAAGTCGCCGACGAGAAGGATTCGCGCGTCTGGATTCGTCGTCTGAAGATCCTGAACCAGGTTAGCCAGGAACTCCGCTTGCGCGCGGCGCTTCGCTTGCACCCGTGCGGTGTCCACGTCATTGAGCGAACGCAAGTGGTTGGCGATGACCGTCAGCGGGAACGCCTCGCCCGTCGGTCGTATTGCCATCGCTTCCAATACGAGCGGCGGCCGATCGTTCAGGATGTCGTTGTTGCCGGTCACCGGGTTCACGAACGTCGCCTCCTTGC
>DASPWV010000381.1:0-4723 GCA_035637635.1 Vicinamibacterales bacterium
ACACGAATTCGGGTCAGCGCTGCAGTACTCCATCGACAACGAGGCCGGCGATTTCATCTTCATCGCGCCCGGCGTACCGCACGAAGTGTTCAACGTCAGCGACAGCGAGCCTGTCGTCGCCGTGGTCGCGCGATCGGATGCAAGCGAGTGGGAACACATCATTCCGTTCGAGCGTCCGGCGAGCGGGTGAGGTCGAACTCGGAGGAGCGCGTTTCCCGCGCGCGTCATGATCTGGGATATCTCGCCGCCGCTTCACCGCAACACGCCCGTGTTTCCCGGTGACACGCCCTACGATCAGGCGTGGGTTGCGACAATTGGCCCGAGCTGTCCTGTGAACGTCGCGCGGCTCACGATGACCGCGCATCTGGGCGCGCATGCCGATGCGCCGCTCCATTATGATCCACACGGTGCCGCAGTTGGCGCGCTCGACTTGGAGCCGTACATTGGCCCGTGCCGGGTCGTGCATTGCATCGCGTCCGGGCGACTGGTGCAGTGGAGTCAGCTCGAGCGCGCGTGCCGTGAACGCCTGCCCGCGCGCTTGCTGGTTCGGACCTACGAACGCGCGCCGATCGACCGCTGGGATCCGGAGCTCACCGCGTTTGCGCCCGATACGATCGATCGCCTTGCCGAACGCGGCGTGCGGTTGGTCGGCATCGACACGGCCAGCATCGATCCGGCAGCAAGCAAGACGCTGGACAGCCATCAGGCAATCCGTCGTCATGACATGCGAGTTCTCGAGAATCTCGTGCTGGACGATGTGCCCGAAGGCGACTACGAGTTGATCGCGCTGCCGCTGCGGCTCACGACAGCAGACGCGTCGCCCGTGCGCGCCATCCTGCGGGCGTTGAGGTGACGACGCTCGACGATTGCCAGGCTCTCGACGCACGCGATTCGCTGCGTCCGTTGCGAGATCTGTTCGTGCTTCCTTCCGGCGTGATCTATCTCGATGGCAACTCGCTTGGACCCCTCCCGAAGACCGCCGCTGCTCGCGTCTCACAGGTGGTGACCGACGAATGGGGACGCGGACTGATCCGCAGCTGGAACGAAGCCGGCTGGTTCACGCTGCCCGCTCGCGTGGGCGACAAGATTGCGCGTCTAATTGGCGCGTGCGCCGGCGAGGTGGTCGCGACCGACAGCACGTCGATCAATCTCTACAAAGTGTTGAGCGCGGCGCTGAGTATTGCGGCCGCTGACACACCGTTGCGCCGCGAAGTGGTCAGCGAGCGCAGCAACTTCCCGACCGACCTTTACATCATGGACGCTCTTTGTCGCGAGAGACGGCGCGACCTGCATCTCGTCAAACACGAAGACGTGACCGCAGCCCTGACACCACAGACGGCCGTTCTCGCGCTCACGCACGTGAATTATCGAACCGGCGCCATGCACGACATGGCTGCGGTGACTGCTGCGGCGCATGACGCCGGCGCGCTAATGGTCTGGGATCTGGCCCACAGTGCGGGCGCAATGGCGGTGGACGTCCATACTGTCGGCGCCGACTTTGCCGTGGGGTGCGGTTACAAGTACCTCAACGGCGGTCCTGGCGCGCCGGCGTTCGTGTGGGTGCACCCGCGTCATGCCGATCGATTCTGGCAGCCGCTCGCGGGCTGGTGGGGGCACGCGGCGCCGTTTCAGTTCGCACCCGACTATCGCCCAGCGGCTGGCATTGCGCGATACCTATGCGGCACGCCTCCGGTGATCAGTCTCGCGGCGCTCGAATGCGGCGTCGACACAGTTCTGGCGGCAGAGTCGTTCGGAGGACTGTCTGCGCTGCGTGAGAAATCTGTGGCCCTCACCGAGCTCTTCACGTTGCTCGTCGACGAACGCTGCGCGGGCCACGGTCTTCAAGTCGTCAGCCCGCGAGATGCGGCGAGCCGCGGCTCTCAGGTCTGTCTCACGCGCGTTGATGCGGCATCACCACATCACTCCGGCGGCTACGCCATCGTCCAGGCACTCATCGCGCGCGGAGTCATCGGCGACTTTCGTGCCGGCGACGACGGCGATCATCCCGACATCCTGAGGTTCGGCTTCGCGCCGCTCTATATTCGATTCGAGGATGTCTGGCAGGCAGTCGAGCAGTTGCGCCAAGTACTCGAGTCGGGAGAATGGCGCAGAGATGAATTCGCTCGCGTGCATGCAGTGACGTAGAGTCACACACAGAGCGTACTCCTGAGGGAACGTCGATGCGACTGCAGACGAAATTCAACCTGGGGTTCGTCATTTTGATGATCGTTGCGTCGGCACAGACTGCCGGCTCGCAGGCGACAGTGAAGAAAGGCGGCGACGAGCGGACCGGCGAGTACGACGCCGTCGCGAACTGGTGGAATCCGGCGCCCGAACAGATGCGACGTGGACGTGGGGCGAGGTATCGGGCGTGGCGGTAGACAATCCGAATCGCATCATCGTCGCCGTTTGGGGAGACCGCGATCGTCAAGGACGCGAGAGGCCGGAACACGGCACGAATTACCTCGTCGTGGTCGATCGCCACGGAAACATCATCGAACGATGGCAGCAGTGGGATGCGATCCTCAACAAACCCCACCAGGTCTACATCAGTCCTTACGATCCCGAGCGGCACGTCTGGGTCGTCGAGCGCGGCGGCGGCCGGGGCGCGCACATGGAGATTCTCGAATTCTCCAACGACGGCAAGCGTCTTGTGATGCGTCTTGGCGATCACAACGATCCGAAGAACCGCGCGGAGGCGCGCGCGAATCCGCATCCTGGTCCGTATCACTACGGTGATCCAGCGTGCCTCACGTTTCTTCCCGATGGCAGCTTCTACCTCGCCGACGGCTACTGGAACTCGCGCATTGTGAAGTACGACGCGAGTGGAAAGTTCTTGTACGAATGGGGGGAACTCGGAACAGGACCGGGCCAGTTCGATCTCGTTCATGGCGTTGCCGTCGATCGCGAGCATCGAGTGTACGTCGCGGATCGCACGAACAATCGCATTCAGGTCTTCACCGAAAACGGAAAGTTCATCGAGCAGTGGGCGGACATCACGGATCCGGTCGGGATCTTCATCGATGAGCGCGATGCAGTCTGGGTAGTTTCCGCTGCGCTGAACCGCATCCTCACGTACAACCGCAACGGCGTCCTGCAATATTACTGGGGCGCGTACGGTGGAACGCGCGGCGGGTTTCCGGGCGGGCTGTCGCGGCCGCACCAGATCGACGTCGATCAGGAAGGCAACGTCTATATCGCCAGCTGGGACGGCGGCTGGGTCAACAAATTCATTCCCAAGCCGGGCGCGGATCCGAAGAAACTCACCGGCCGTGCGCTCATCCTGAAGAAATGACACTTGGAACTAGTTGCGGCACGTGTGATCCGCAAAAAATTCATGCCGCCACGGGTGAGAGGTCCAATATATGTCCGCTCACCCACAAACTCAACGAGAGGAAATCCCCAGTCAGGCCCGCGCGGAACTCGATACGATCAATCGGCGCCTCCAAGCGGCCGATCCGGCAACGGATCGCGATGTGACCATCGCCCTACACACGTACTCCCAGGCGTAGGCAGAGTCTTGCCTCGATTGCCGCCGCCGCACGCGATTGCCGGAGCCACCAGCATCAGGCTGAGGATTCACCTCAGCGTCGTCATGCCGTCATCGCGCGGCATCACGATACTTTCGTGATGTCGATCGTGTTGGCGCCACACCCGGTCGTGAACGTCCCCGAGAGACGCGTCGTCCCCTGCGCCGTCAACCCACCCTGTTTGCTCTCACATCCGGAAGTGTCACCGGGCACGTAAAGGATGCCGTCGTAGCGTGACGGGTCGCTAGCGCTCTGGGTGAGATCGAGTGTCACCTGTCGGCCGCCCCGGACCAAACCCGTGAGGCGAGTGCCGCTGTGCGTCACGTCGACCTCAATCTCCTGCGTTGTCGTCGAGGAGCCTTCGACGACGGTTACCGTACCGCGCCAGAACCCGGTGAGCGAGCCGGCGGGTGGCGTCGAGCCACCGACGGTGAGCGCGACCTCATTCGATGCCGCGCTGAGGCCACACGCGGTCCGAACGCGCACACGGAGGAAATAGGTGCTGTTCGGCGCGTTGCCGCTGAACGACGTGGCAGTGCTGTTGGTGTCGAATGTGAAGATGTTGCCGGCGCCACTCGCGCTGCCCGCCTCGATCACGTACGACAGCGCGCCGGCAACCGCGTTCCACGTCAGCGTCACGGTGTTCCCGGTTGCGGACGCGCCGAATCCGGCCGGTGCCGCCGGTGCCGGACAGGAGCCGCCTCCGCCATCGACAACAATCGTGACCTCATTCGACGGGCCGCTGGTGCCGTCCGCGTTCCGCGCGCGCACGCGAACGAGGTAGGTTCCTGCCGGCACGCTGGTCACCGTCAGCGTCGTCGCCGTGCTGCCGGTATTGAAACTGACGATGTCGCTGAGACCCGACGCCGATCCCGCTTCGATGATGTAGCTCGAGGTGGCGCCGCCGGATCCCGGTGGGCTCCAAGTGAAAATCACCGTCGTGCCGCTGACAGTAAACGCGAGGTTCGATGGCGCACTAGGCGCGTCGAAGCCTACATCCTGTGGTACCACAGGGCGCTGGGTGTGCGATGTCAGCAACGACCAATCGACAACACCGCTGGCTGTCTGCGTTGGAAATGGTGCAGGCGATGATGCTCCCTCGCGCAGCGCGGCAGGCGACGCTGCTGTGACGCTCGAGGGGCTCGTCGGATTCTGCGCGCGGCCGCACGCACTGAGCAAAGCCACAGTGGCGA
>DASPWV010000382.1:0-2276 GCA_035637635.1 Vicinamibacterales bacterium
GCGCGGAAGATCATCTTCGAGCACCTCGGCCTCAGCATCGACTCGACGATCGATGACGTCGAGATGACCGTTGGTGCGGCTCTTCTCGCACCACATCGCTCGTACCTGAGCGCGCTGTATCCTCTCGTGTTGCGCGGTGCCATCAAAGGGATGGCGCATATCACCGGCGGCGGCATCACCGAGAACCTGCCGCGCATCCTTCCCGAGGGCACAGCCGCGCGCGTCGATCGAACGGCGTGGTCCGTACCTCCGCTCTTCTCTTGGCTGCAACGTTCCGGTGCTGTGCCGGATGAAGATATGCTGCGCACGTTCAACATGGGCATCGGCTTCATGGTCGTCTGCACGCCTGCGCTTGCAGACACAGTTCTGGACGACCTGCGCTCACGTCATGAAGAACCTGTGGTGTGTGGCGAGATCGTGCGCGGCGATCGCGAGGTGGTTTACGTCGGCGGAATCGCGAGCTGACGCGCGACTCGGCATCCTGATCTCGGGCCGGGGCTCGAATTTGCGAGCGATCATCGATGCCGTTCAACAGGGCCGGCTCGACGCAGAGATTGCGGTCGTCCTTTCCAATGTTCCGGACGCGGCCGGTCTCGAGTCCGCGCGCGATGCGGGTGTCCCAACCGAGGTCCTGCCACACAAAGAATGGAGATCGCGCGATGCCTATGACGCGGCGCTAGTCGACAAACTACGCGAGCATCGTGTGAGCCTCGTGTGCCTTGCCGGGTTTATGCGCCTTTTGAGCGCCGCATTCATCGACGCGTTTTCCAATCGCGTGCTGAATATTCATCCGTCGTTGCTGCCGGCGTTTCCTGGACTCGATGCGCAACGCCAGGCACTCGAACATGGCGTCAAGGTGAGCGGCGCCACCGTGCATTTCGTCACCGCAGATCTCGATGCGGGTCCGATCATCCTGCAAACACCCGTTGCAGTGTTGCCGTCGGACACGGCGGAGACATTGGCCGCGCGAATCCTCGAAGAAGAGCATCGTCTCTACCCAGAAGCCATTCGCCGCGTCCTGAGAGGCGGCTGGCGAATCGAGAATCGGCGATTCATCGAGGCCGCGGAACAGAAATGAAGGCAGCGTTTCGATCGGCGGTCGCAGTCGTCGCCTCCATTTTGACGACCTGAATCGACGTGCCGGGAAGCGTCACGTTCCGCGTTCCGCGCGGGTCGAGAGCAACGACGGAGTTCCAATCGTCCTGGATTACTCGAACACGCACGGCTTGATCTCCCGCCTCGCTTGACAGCTCGCGACAACCGCGCGACCCGTCAAGCGTCGTGCAGACGATCGCCGTCTGCCGATTTGCCACGAGCCAGAATCCGCCGCTCTCGACGGCCACACCGGGATCGAGGAAATAAACCAGTGCATCGCCGAACCGCGCAACTTGCTCGGCGCGCTTCGCGCCGACCTTCGGCAAACCGTCGCGACCGAGCGGCCGGAGACGAACGCTCACGCGTTCGGCAGCAGTTGCGTCCGTTGCGATCACGCGGAAACTGTGGACGGGTATCACCGTCGTGAGTGACGGCGCTTCGTCGGGCGACGCGAGCGGCCACACCCACAGCCGATTGCCCTCGCGGTCTGCTTGGAGCGTAAGCGAACCCGCGAGCGAACGATCGTCATCGCGAGGCGCGACTTCAATCCGGTAGCGGCCGGCTGGAGGATTGGGGACGTGCAGCAGAATTCGCGGGTCGTAACTCTCGGGCGACCCGAATGCCAGCGCGCTCAGCACCTCGTCAAAACCGTTGGCTACCCGATCATCGATCCAGGGTGTGGTCAGCCCCTCCCGAGCGGATGCGAGCAGCAGATTGAGCTGCGATCGATCGCTGGTGACCGGATTGACGCGACGAACCGCCCAGGCGGCAGTGACGCCTCCCGACGCGAGAACCACTGTTGCGTACGCCACTGTCGTCCAGAGGTCCACGCGAGCTCGAGCCGAACGAGCAAGAGTTCGAGCGCACCACGTGATGACAACGGCACTCAGCATCCAAGCAACGACGAGAGAGATTTCAGTCGGGATTGAGGGAAGCGGTTTTACGAATGACGGCAGCGCTGATTCGATGCTTACGAGGTGATTGGCCCAATCGAAGATCGTCGATCCGCCGTCAGGAACGTTGGTAACGTAGACCCCGCGATCTGCCACGGCAGCCATGAATGCCGGTACCGCGCCCACCACAATCGCGGCAATGCAAGCTGCGCGCGCGAGCGGCGTTGCACGCGTCCACCAGGCGCCTATCGATACCGAGAGTACCGGCAGAACCGGCACGAGAAATCG
>DASPWV010000383.1:0-1693 GCA_035637635.1 Vicinamibacterales bacterium
GCGGGCGATCAGCAGATTGGCGACATTGATGCAGCCAATCACGAGGACGAACGTGACCGCTGCGAGCAGGACGTACAAGCGAAGGCGATAGTCGCCCACGAGGTAATCGCGCATGTCTCGCGCAGCGAAGCTGATTTGCGATGCATCTTCCGGGAAATCGTGACGGAGCGCCTGCGCCGTGCGACTGAGGTCGTCGTCTATCTGGGCCAGCGAGGCGTTTGACTTGCGCAGACCATAGACCTCCAGATAGTGCTCGTCGTGCATCGCCAGCCGCTCCGGCGTGAACGCGATTGGCACGAAGACCTCGATCGTATCGCCGATTTCATCGAAGCTTTTCGGCAGGATGCCGATCACGTCGTACGGCTCGCCATTCATCCGCACTTGGCGGCCGAGAACGGATGAATCGCCGGCAAATCGCCGTTGCCAGAATCGATGGCTCAGAACGACGACATGCGCGCGGCCGGGCTGATCTTCGTCTGCGCTGTAGGTGCGGCCATGCAGCGGGGATATTCCGAACACATTGAAATAGGTCCACGTCGTGCGAGCGGCAAGAACGCGCGCGGCCGTCGCGCCGTCCGCCAGATTGAAGCTCGTATACTGCAGGCCCGCCATCTGGTCGAGCGTCGTCGTCCGCTGCCGGACGTATTCGTAATTTCCAACAGCAAGTCCGCCGAGCCCCTGCTTCCACGCGGTGAAGATCATGACGACGCGCGCCGGTTCCGCCGCCGGCAGCGGGCGCAAGACGACGGCGTACACGACGCTGAAGATAGCCGTGGTCGCACCGAGGCCGAGAGCGAGCGTGAGGAGAGCCGCGGCGGTGAACCCAGGCTGTCGCCGGCTCTGACGCAACGCGAAGTGAACGTCCTGACGGAATTCTTCCCACCAGTCGTGGCGCGCAAACGAACGGTTGCGGCCCTCGCCGAGCCGTGCGAGCCGCGCTTCGATTTGCGAGACGTTGCCAAACCGCGCCAACGCCTCGGCGCGCGCGCGTGACGGATCCATGCCGCGTTCGATGAATTCCCGCGTGCGGAGTTCCACATGATGCGCGAGCTCGTCGCGCACCTCCTGCTGAACGGGCACGCGCCAGAGAGCGGACCGGAGACGCTGTCGAATGGTCATGCTGACACCAGAATCTTGTTTACGGCGGCGGCAAAGGCCGTCCAGGCTTCGGTGTCACTCGCCACCTGCTGCCGCCCCTTGCGCGTCAGTCGATAGAACTTGGCCCGCCGGCCAAGCTCCGATGTTCCCCACTCGGCTTCAACCCAGCCACGCTTCTCCATGCGGTAGAGTGCGGGATAGAGCGACCCTTCTTCGACGGACAGCGCTTGCTCGGTAACGTCCTCGATCCACCGGGCGATGGCGTATCCGTGCATCGGCCCGCGAGTGAGCGTCTTCAGGACGAGCGATTCGAGCGTGCCGGGTAAGAAGTCGGCAGGATTTCGCGGCATAGCTTGGTCTTTGGTCACGCCGTACGGTCCACAGAGACACAGAGTCTCAGAGAAGTGTTTTTTAGAGATCTTGAACAGTTATCTATGGGTCGGCGGCTTCGTCCGGGGTCGTGTCCCGATCGTGGTTGAAAAGCGCCGTACCGCCTCGGTGACCGCGTACTGTTTCATCTTATGCGACGCTCTTCAGCTGCTCCGCCGCGTGCTGCTCGAGTACGACGGGAATCTGTTGCCACCCATCGACGCGC
>DASPWV010000384.1:0-2293 GCA_035637635.1 Vicinamibacterales bacterium
TGCGCAAGACGCGCACGCTCGATGAATATCGTCAGACACTGACGGATATCGCTCTCGACGCGGAGCGGATGTCGATGCTCGTCGAAGACCTGCTGACGCTGGCGCGCGCCGATCAGGACATGGGTGCGCTTCCGCTGGCGCCGATCGATCTGAGCGCGCTCCTTCGGACGACCGCGCCCGAGGCAGAACAGCGTGCCCACAGCTGCGGCCTCGAATTCAGCCTGTGCCTGCCCGCGATGCCGCTGATCGTTTTCGGCGACACGTCGGTCCTTCAGCGGTTGATGACGATTCTCACGGACAACGCCTGCAAGTACACGCCCCCACCCGGCCGCATCGAGTGGTGCGTTTACTCAAGCGACGACACGGCGACCATCGACGTGCGCGACACCGGCATTGGCGTCGCGCCCGATGAGCGCGCGCGCATCTTCGAGCGGTTCTACCGAACCGATGCGGCGCGTGCCCGTGATTCGGGCGGCACTGGACTCGGTCTTTCGATTGCGCATTCGATCGTGACGCAACACCGTGGCTCGATCGTCGCCGAGGGCACGGGCGCGCGCGGCTCTGTATTTCGTGTCACGCTGCCCGTCGCGGCGCGGCGCATTCACCCGCTGGGAGTCTCGCCGGCTTAAGCCATTCACGAAGCCTCCGGGTCATGAAGCGACCAACGCCGAACGACCTCAGCGTCAATGACGAGCCGTAGCGCCAGCGTGAACAATGAGTGAACAATTTGCTCCCGAACACCAGGTATTAGCAGGTCTTCGCAGGGGCTAAACCGACGAAAAACCACGAGAAATCGTACCTGCGTTAACCTACGAACCTAGGAGGTCGCACGTTCGAGTCGTGCTGGGCGCACCAATCTTTTCAATCAGTCAGCGCGCTCGCCTCATCCGACCTGTGAACAATCGTGAACAATTCGCTGCCGATCTTGTCGAAGGCTGCCCGTAACGATCCATCGAGCACCTGCGTGTACACATTCAACGTGGTATCGACGTTGGCCTGGCGACTGATCGAAGGCGTTTCCGGCCGCAAAGGGATCAACACTGGTCTGGACTTTATGTAGAACGTTCTATATAGTCCCAGGCGTTGATGGCAGGCAAGGAACGCGCCACTCGTGAACTGATGCTCGAGGCGGCCGAAACGCTGCTTCGGGAGCGCGGCCTTGCGGGCGCAGGCATCCAGCAGGTGATTGCGCGGAGCGGTGCGCCGATTGGGTCCCTCTATCACTTCTTCCCCGGTGGCAAGACGCAGCTTGTCGCCGAAGCGCTGCGCATTAACAGCGGCAAAGCCGGCGCGCTGTTCCGGAGCGTCCTGAGCGACACGTCGGCGTCTCTGCCGGACCGGGTGCGGCGGTTCTTTCGAACCGCCTCGTCCGGATTCGATCGGATGGGCGCGGATAAAGGCTGCGCGATCGGCAGCGTGGCTCTCGATCTCGATGCCAGGCACGAGGCGCTGCGCGTTGTTTGTCAAGAGGCGTTCGACGCCTGGACTGCCTCGATCGCGGACGAACTCCCCTGGTCCGATGCAGCGACCCGGCGCGGGTTCGCGGAAATGCTGATCGCCGGGCTTGAGGGTGCCTTCATCCTTGGCCGCGCGCGTCGCAGCGGAGAGCCGTTCATCACCGTCGGTGAATGGCTGGCGCTGATGCTCGAACGCCGTCCGCCGCACGCTCGCGTCCGAGCCGGAGCTAGGTCACCGCGGCGAAGGCAACGCAGAAGCAACAGACGGAGATGATTGTGGAGGACACAATATGGAGTCGCTGTGTGGAAAGACGGTGCGATGGACGTTTAGCGACGGCCCCGCCGCAGGAATGCTGTTCGAGCACGACTTGAACGAGGATGGCAGCATCGTCTGGCGCGCACTCGACGGACCGTGGAAAGGGGCATCGTCGCAGGAGCAACGCTACGCCGCGATGAAGATCAGCGACGATGTTTACGCGGTGTCGTACCTGTCCAAGTCAGGTAATACACTCACGGTCGTGCTGAACCTCTCGACTGGCCGTGCATTCGGGTTTGCGTCGGGCAATAACGATTGGCACCCAATGACTGGAACCTTTGAGGTCGTTCAGTAGTCGCGCTGTCTCGCCGCTCTTGGACAGTACGGTCGCTCAGCTCTTGGTCGTCAGTCTCGGGACCTAAACTTTCGCCACGGGCTGCTAGTACTACTTTGTCACTTTCTCAGTTCGACTTCTTTGAGCTTCAGCATCCATTTGAGATAGTGCGGCTGCGTCATGAAAAAGTGGGCGGTCAACACCTCTTGGATGACGGCTCGCACGCGTGGCAGAGTCAGGCCCGTT
>DASPWV010000385.1:0-1543 GCA_035637635.1 Vicinamibacterales bacterium
AGTGCGCTCGAATCGGGGCGCGGTGTTCTGCGCCGCAGCGCGTGCACTCGGAATACCAAGCACAACAACGAGGGCGTAGATCCCAAACGATGGGATCGATCGTGAACTACGCATGAGCTGACTGCAATTCATGATTCATTACCGGTTTGCTCATCGTGGAACCGGCGTCGCGCGCCGTGCCGTGAAAGTCCGTGCGCCAAGTGTGCCAAAAACACTGTTACCGCCCGGTGCACCACCTGGTCCTACCTCCACGTCGCGGGTAAACCTGAGCTCGTCTCCCTTCCGCAGCCCCGTGAACCTGATGGTTCGCATGCCGTCAGGCGCTTTCACCTTGAAGCGCAAAGTATCGCCGGATGCCGTGCCGTCTAAGATGTCGAGCCGATTCGGATTCCACATTCCCGTGACTCGTGTTCCTTCGATTTTGAGCTCCACCGTGAATACCCGCGGTGCGCCGGGGAACTCCGCCTCCCAGCGGCCGGCGAGCTGCGAATGCGCTGCGTCGGCCTGGACGACAAAGACGAGGGTTGGGATCTCCAACTGCTGGGTCGCAAACGCGATCTTCGGTATCGCGGCAAGACATGACGTGTCTGGCGCACGCGTGGGATCGTCGAGAAACCGGTTGATGATCCCCGTTTTGCAGTCGCTGGTTCGAATCCCGTGCGACTCGCCAGGTATTTCATACAAGTACACATGGCTCAGTCCCGACGAGCCTCGTCGCGCGTGCTCGGCCGGCGTACGTTCGTCGAACTCGCCGTTGAGCACCAGCGTCGGGATATCGCTCCTCACCGGCCGTAAGTCGGCCGAGTCGGCAAAGCGCTGTTGCCAGATCTCGCACTCCGCCCCGCTTTCCTCGAACACCCGGAACAAGGGCTTGACGCGAGCTGCGACAGAAGTTCGCGCTGCCCGGTATCCACGGCCGTATCCGTCGTAACAATTGATCAACGGGAGCACTGCATTGCCAGCAATGACACAGCCGACAACAAAACACCCAGGCGTATTGCCGAGACAATCATCCGCGAGCAGCTGGGCCGCACGAGCGCGATCGCCGCCGCGCAGCTCTCGGATCAGTAGGGGAATGCGCGGAATCTTCCTCGGGTCGGTCAGCTGGCAACGCATCGATCTGAGGTAGGCTGCGCCATCGAAGCGAACCGTTGGCGCGTTTGCACGATTCAATCGCACCTCGAGGGGACTCTTCGTGAGCGAGTCGTACACCGCATAAAAGTCCTGCTCCGCCGTCGGAAACGCTGCTCGACATGCTGGCTGCGCAGCGCACGACGTGAACACGCGCTCGAACGAATGTTGTACAACGAGTGGATCCTCCGTAAGAGTTGCGGGCACGGGTACCGCCGGGCTCTCCGCCACAACAGCGCGAGTGCCGCGGGCGTCGCGACGCATGGCCTCGAATGCCAGGCGTCCACCATAGGAGGTGCCATAGACATCCCACTTCTCATAGCCGAGGGCTCGGCGCAGGTCAGCGAGGTCGGCTGCATTCGCGAGGGTGGTGTACGCGGCCGGCTCCATTCCCTTCGCTCGCATAGACGCG
>DASPWV010000386.1:0-5437 GCA_035637635.1 Vicinamibacterales bacterium
GGATTCGGTGCGGTGGTGAACGCGCTGGCTGCGGCCGTGGGTGACGATCTGTTTCGCCGGGCTCCTGTGACGGCCGACATGATCCTGACAGCGCTCGAGGCCGGCAGGGCGACGCATGAACCGCTGTCAGCAAACGTGTAGCGAAAGGGATGTGACTTTGTCAGTTTCCAAGTTTCCAGTTGCCAGTTCAAGGTTGAGTTCTTAAGTTTTGAAGTGTGCAGTTGTGCGAGGTTTCAAACCGACACAATTACCGAACTGACAACTAAACTTTGAACCGATAACTGGCAACTGGCAGCGTTTTTTTGGAGTGGAGAAGCACCTATGGCCGCGATTCGCGATGTGATGCCGCTGTTCGAGCTTTATCAGCCGGAGAGCCTTGGCGACACGCTCCGGTTGCTCGATCGATTCGGAGCGCGCGCGTGGATTCTCGCCGGCGGCCTCGACACGTTCGATTGGTTGAAGGATCGCGCCAAGCGAACCGAGGCGGTGATCGATCTGAGCAACGTGAGCGAGCTCAGTGGCATCAGGGAAGTCGATGGCGGTCTCGAGATTGGCGCCACGACAACGCTGGTGGAAGTGGTGCGGCATCCGCTCGTCCAGCAGCGATTCGGCCTGCTGCGTGAGGCCGCGGAGCTCGTCGCCTCGCCCCAGATTCGCAATCAGGGCACCCTCGGCGGCAACGTGTCGCAGGACACGCGGTGCTGGTACTACCGCAGCGGCTGGCCCTGCTATCGCGCAGGCGGAAACATCTGCTATGCCGATACTCCAACGGCGATGAATCGCGAGCACGCGATTCTCCACGCCGACCGCTGCGTGGCCGTGAGTCCGTCCGACACCGCTCCTGCGCTCATCGCGCTCGACGCAAAGATGGTGATCCGGCGGCAGGACGGAGAGCGCATCGTCGATGCGCAGGACTACTTCGTGGGACCGTCCTATGACATCACGCGGTTGAATGTGCTGCAGCCCGGCGAGCTGCTGACAGCAATTCGTATTCCTCCGACGTGGGCCGGATCCGAGTTCTATTTCGAGAAGGTTCGCGACCGGCAGGTCTGGGACTTCCCACTGGTCAACGTGGCCTCCGCGATGAAGGTCTCCGCGGGGACAATCACCGCGTTTCGCATTGCCGTTGGAGCGGTCGCCGCTACGCCGCTCCGATTGCACGCTGTTGAAACGGCGGTCACCGGCAAGCCGCGCACGCAGGAAACGGCAGACATGGCCGGACGGCTGGCCGTTGTCGGCGCGCAGCCGCTTCGGCACAACGGCTACAAGATTCCGCTCATGCGTAATCTTGTGATGCGGGCAATTCGAGGATCTGCGGCGGTGACGACGTAATCCACGAAGGTTCCCTCACGGGGGTTCCTCTACGTACGTTCCTTACGACGTTCACAGCGGTTCTTACACGTAGCGTTCTTGCACGCAGGGTTCTTACACACACGTTTACCTACGTTCGGAACGTACGTGAACCTCCGTGTACGAACTAATTGAAGGAACCTCCGTGAAGGAACCCCCGTGATTAAACCCCCGTGATCAAACTCACCCTCACCCTTGTCCTTTTCGCGAGCGTATGCGTGAGTTGCGCGCGAGCGGAACCGCAGGCCACAGAAACGACCGTTTGGCGGCCGCTGGGCAACTGGTCGGGTCGCGGATTGCTCCAGACCGATCCATTCATCAGCGATAGCGGTTTGCTGCGCGTTACGTGGGAGGCTCGCAACGCCTCGTCTGACGACAGCACGCTGCGAATTGCCCTGCACAGTGATGTGAGCGGACGCTTTCTTGCGCAGGTGGTGGATCATCGCGGTGCGGGCCGTGACGTCGCGTTCGTCAACGAAGATCCGCGCGCGTTCTTCCTCGTCATCGAATCCGCAAAGCTCGACTGGTCAGTCGAAGTCGCCGAAGGAGTGGCGGCGACTCGTCCGCCGGCGCGTTGACGGTGCGACGCTCGACGCGCGGCGTTCGTTCAACATGCGATGTTCGCAGACTGAAAGTCAGCACTACTTTCCTGAAGTCTCACCCGGTCTCCGTGCCGAATCGTGCCGCCGTGCACGACCGTTGCGTAGACGCCCACGTTCGCGCGGTTTTGCTGGACCGCTGTCCGCAGGATTCCGCTGTCGTTCGGAAGATTGCCCTGAGCGAGAGTCGTCATCACGCAGCGACCGGCAGGCCCGGTGATGTACAACCGCACCTGGTCGCCGATCCTGACTGTGTGTCCGATCCAGTCGTTTTCCGGAAAGGCGGCCTGGCTTCCGGGCAGATCCACGACGATGTTCGGGCGAAACCGCCTGACGTCGAAACGCCCTCGAGGATGGGCGCGCTGCAGGCTGTCGAGAGTCGTGGTTGTCAGCAGATGAACCGTTGCGCAATCAAAAAACGTCCCCGTGGGCAGCTCGAAGTCCGTGACGGTATCGCGATGATCGAGGCCGTCGATGTCTGGCCAATACTCTTCGGCCTTTACAGATGCCCCGGGCTCGCCTGCGGCCTGCGCGGCACTCATGCCGGTCGTCTCAGTCGCAACCAGGGAAACGTTCCGCAGCACGGCCTTCGACAGCGCCTGGTTGGCGTTTGGATCGGTTCCGGTCACGACGCTGCCGTCCGGCAAGGTGATGCGAACTGTAGCTGCGTGTAAGTCGGCCTCGCGGCGATCGAGAATGCCCGCCGAGAACGCAAACAGGTTTGGCCACTTCCTGGGATTCTTCGCGGTGGCAATCTTGCCGTCCGACACGTCCATCAGTGCGTAGGCGCGGTCGCCGAGCACGCCCCGTTCGGACAGCCGCGCCTCGTTCAACTCCTGTCCGATCATGGATTTGACTGGATAGCGCCAAAGCGAAACCACAACGCCGGAATCTGTCGTCGCATGCTCCGACATAATGCGATTCTCCTCGTTAAGCGCACTTACGCGGTAGGCAAATCTTCTCCGAAGGAGATCTCGCGCAACTTGTTGGTCCACGGCATGTCGGGCCCACTGAACAGATGATCCGGAACGCGCCTGGGATCGCTTGTCGCGGCAGCATCGCCAATCAAGACGATGCCGTCCGCATAGGGATGCTCAACCCAGGTATCGGCTCCGTCGAAGCTGGCAAGCGGCCCCGCTGGTTCAACACCATCGAACAGGGTGGCGGGTGCCCCGGCGTTGATGCATTCCTGAATGAAGCGCGGAATTTCCTTGTCGCCCTGGAGACGAAAGCCCGCCGTCACGGGATAGGCTGCATACACGCGCGCGCGGCCGCCGCGCTGGCCTCGCCTCGGCGACCCCCCCGGCTGCATTTGCTCCCCGCGAACCTCGAACCTCACGCTTGACGGTAGACTGACGGCGGGAGAGATCATGCACCGACATCGTTCGCGAATGGAGCGGTTTGCGACTCGCATTTCGGAGATCAGCGGCTCGACCGCCGCGTTCATCGTCGCGGTCACTGTTATCGCCGTATGGGCGGTGTCGGGCCCGCTCTTCGACTTCTCCAATACGTGGCAGCTCGTGATCAACACAGGCACGACGGTCGTCACCTTTCTCATGGTCTTCCTGATTCAGCGCTCGCAAAACAAGGATGCAATGGCGTTGCAGCTCAAGTTGAACGAGCTGGTGGCCGCCATGCAGGGCGCAAGCAACCGGCTGATTTCAGTCGAGGACCTATCGGAGGAAGAGCTGCAGGTTCTGCACAAGCACTATCAACGACTTGTGGAGATGGCCAAACACGAATTCGACCTGGGACACTCGCATTCGATTGAAGAAGCGGAGGCGCGGCACGCGTTGAAGAGGAAACGGGCGGAGACATGAACATGTCGCGATGTGGCTATATGGTCGCCACATCGTTACATCTCGACGGTCTCTTTCGCCGGCGCCATACGCTCTTCGACAAACGTGTTCCACTCGTGGCAGTGCGGGCACTGCCAGAGCAGCTCGGTCGATCGATAGTGACACTTCACGCACACGTGCGGATCGAGGAAGAAGACGGCTTCGCGAGCGAGTGTGACATACCTCTGCACGAGCGAGCGATCGAGACCGATCTGAAGCAGCACTGTCCAGATGGCCTGGTGCACCGTGAGCGCGTGCGGGTTGTGCTCCAGCGCTTCGAGCATCAATTCGAGACCGGCGGAGGGTTGATTTCGTGCGGCGAGATGACGCCCGAGCGCAATTCGCGCACGCCACGATTGCGGGTTGGCGGCAATGATCTGCCGGCATCGCTCTTCGAACTTCTGCGGCGTGCCGCTTTCCGCGTACAGCCGCTCCAGCCGATCGAATGTCAGGTAGGCGCGATCGGGCGAGACATCGATTAGACGATTCCACGACGCGAGCGCGGCCGCGCGATCGCCCTGGCGCAGACGAATGTCGCCAAGATTGAGGTGTGCGGGTGTTGTGGAGCCGTCGAGATCGATGGCCGACGCGAAGTGCCGCGCGGCTTCGTCGAGGCGATTGTCCTTCAGAGCTTCGACGCCCCGCTCGTTTTCGAGGAACGCGAGCACCGCCTGATGCTTCGCCTGGGTGTCCGGTCCGCTGAGCTCAACGAGCTGCTGCCTGATCTTCACCGCGTCGTCCCATTGATGCTGCTCTTCGTGAAGCTTCTGCAGGTAGAGCAGGGCGTACTGGTTCGTTGAATCCAGACGAAGCACTTCGTTGAACGCTTCGAGCGCCCGATCGACGAAGCCGCCGCGCTTGAAGTCGAGTCCGAGGCAGAGCAACACGTACGCGTGCTCCACGCGGGTGAGCTTCGGCCGCTGCAGCAGCGCCTGATGTACCTGAATCGCGCGAGCAACCTGACCACGCTCGCGGTAGACGTTTCCGAGAATGAGGTGGATCTCGAGCGCTTCGGCGTCGACGCGTGCCGCCTGGCTCAGCTCCTCGATCGCGAGATCGATTTGGCCGGAGATCAGAAAGTTGAGGCCGAGAACGTAGTGCTGTGAATCGCGCGCGCGGCGGCGATCGATCCACTTGCCGTCCCGCAGCTTGTACCGCTCCCACGCCTTGCCGATGGCAAGGCCGGCAAGGAGGGCCAGCAGGGCCGCGATGAACGGCAGATAGGAATCCAGCACGTCACACCAGCTCGGTTCGCCACAGATCGTGCAGGTGCACCACGCCCTCGACGCGCCGCTCGCCGTCGATCACCACGATGGACGTGATCTTCCGCCGCTCGAGAATGTTCAGCGCCTGCGCGCACATCGTGGCGCGATCGATCGCTACAGGATCCGCCGTCATCACGTCGGTCGCGCGCAGCTCGAGCACGTTCTGATGGCTTGCCATCTTCCGGCGCAAGTCGCCGTCGGTGATGATGCCCTGCAGTCTATCGTCGCCGTCGATCACGCAAGTCATGCCCAGACCTTTGCGCGACATCTCATAGATCACGTCGCGCATCGTCGTTGTCGTGTTCACCCGCGGCACCTGCTCGCCCGAGTGCATCAGCTGTTCGACGCGCATCCATCGCTTGCCCATTCCGCCCGGGTGCAGGTA
>DASPWV010000387.1:0-6396 GCA_035637635.1 Vicinamibacterales bacterium
CGAAGCGTCACATGAGTTGCAATAAAGAGGGTCAAGCGACTGTTTACTAAAAACACAGGGCTCTGCTAAGTCGAAAACGACGTATAGGGTCTGACGCCTGCCCGGTGCCGGAAGGTTAAAAGGAGAGGTTAGCCGCAAGGCGACGCTTCGAATTGAAGCCCCGGTAAACGGCGGCCGTAACTATAACGGTCCTAAGGTAGCGAAATTCCTTGTCGGGTAAGTTCCGACCTGCACGAATGGCGTAACGATTTGACCGCTGTCTCAACGTGGAGCGCTGCGAATTTGTGGTACCGGTGAAGACGCCGGTTGCCCGCCGTAAGACGAAAAGACCCCGTGCACCTTTACTGCACCTTAGTAGTGAATGCTGGCGTCGTATGCGCAGGATAGGTGGGAGGCTATGAACCCAGGCTTTCGGGCTTGGGGGAGCCAACGGTGAGATACCACCCTTACGACTCCGGCGTTCTAACCGCAACCCGTTATCCGGGTTCGGGACACTGCTAGGCGGGTAGTTTGACTGGGGCGGTCGCCTCCTAAATTGTAACGGAGGCGCACGAAGGTTCGCTCAGGCTGTTTGGAAATCAGCCATAGAGTGCAAAGGCATAAGCGAGCTTAACTGCGAGACACACACGTCGAGCAGATGCGAAAGCAGGTCTTAGTGATCCGGTGGTCCCGTATGGAAGGGCCATCGCTCAACGGATAAAAGGTACGCCGGGGATAACAGGCTGATCTGGGCCAAGAGTTCACATCGACGCCCAGGTTTGGCACCTCGATGTCGGCTCATCGCATCCTGGAGCTGTAGCAGGTTCCAAGGGTCCGGCTGTTCGCCGGTTAAAGCGGTACGTGAGCTGGGTTTAGAACGTCGCGAGACAGTTCGGTCTCTATCTACGGTGGGCGCAGGAGATTTGAGAGGGTCTGACCTTAGTACGAGAGGACCGGGTTGGACGGACCGCTAGTGTACCAGTTATCACGCCAGTGGTAGCGCTGGGTAGCTAAGTCCGGACGGGAGAAACGCTGAAGGCATCTAAGCGTGAAACCCTCCTCAAGATGAGATCTCCCTGGACGCAAGTCCCTAAAGGCTCGTGGTAGACGACCACGTCGATAGGTCGGGAGTGTAAGCGTGGTGACACGTTCAGCTGACCGATACTAATCAGCCGTGAGGCTTGACCAATTCACTTGCATGCTGCGGGTGTGTGGTCAAAGAAATATCGTATTGCGGGGTATTCATGTAGGGGCGGTTCGCGAACCGCCCCTACACCATAAGATGATCTGGGACGATCCGCCTTCGGCGCTTCGGCGAAACAGGCTTTCATATCGGGCTTGTCCGCCGAAGCTCGCGTCAGCGAGCGAAGGCGGAACCCCAGACACCCAATCATGTGGCGATGTAGTGATGTTGGATGTGGCGATGTAAGTGTCGCGACATCGCGAAATCACCAACTCGCGACATCGAGTTTCCCGGTGGTCATAGGAGCAGGGTCACACCCGTTCCCATTCCGAACACGGAAGTTAAGCCTGCTACCGCCGATGGTACTGCGCGCGTAGGTGCGTGGGAGAGTAGGTCGCTGCCGGGAGTCATTGACCGAAGCCCGCTGGTTCATGCGAATCAGCGGGCTTTTTTTACGTACGTTCGCTCTCGACGGCCCCACCGTTCTCGCGACAAACGCATGCAACCGAATAGCTATTCGATCGCCGCACTTGGCATCGACTTTCCCCAGAGCCGCCACAATTCGAGTTCGACTGCGTCGAACGGCTCGATAGAGGCGTTCACATCGCCCGCGTGAGTGACGAGAAGCGACCAGCGCCCGTGTTCCAGCCGATACGCTTCGAGCGTTTCAGCAATCGGATTGAGCATCCAGAGGTGCGCGACGCCTTCGCGCGCGTAGATGGCCTGCTTCTTCCCGCGATCGATGCGCTCGGTGGACGGAGACACCGTTTCGCACACCCAATCGGGTGCGATCTCCAGAAACGCGCCGCGTGGTAAATCCGGAACACGCGCGCGGCGCCAGCCGGCGATGTCGGGAACGAGAACGTCCTGCGCGAGGTGAAGTTCCGGTTCGACGAGAATCCACCAGCCACCAGGACCGCCGCGTCCCCAATCGAACGCAGCAATGACGTTCGTGCTGAGACCGCCAGTCGCGATCGCGTACGGCACGGCCGGCCGCGGCGACGTGTACACCTCGCCGTCGAGGATTTCAGCCACGAGGTGATCAGGAACCGCCAGCAGATCCTCGTACGTCGCTGGACGGCGAGTCGACGACGGCCCGCCCATGCCGCCAGTGTAGCAGCGTGCGAAGACGAAGAAGCCGGCGGCGCCACCCGCGCGCCTCTGAAGTCCTTCGTCCAGCCCCGGGGCGCACAGACGCTCGGGCATCGGGAAACCGCGCCTCCACGGTATCGAGCAGATGGTCGTCCAGCAGCTCGAGCCGCGGATCGTCGTCGGCCGCGATGATGTCCCGGAGCGCTGTCAACGGACGATCGATCCCCAGAAGCGCGCGCTTCGGCGTCAGCAACCGCCTTGATGAACATCGTCCCTTCCGCGACGCGGACATCACCGGTGCCCGCCGAATTCCATACGCTCCCCTGCGCGTCGGCATTCGTGCAGCGAAACGCCAGACAGCGAGCGGTCGCCGGGCAGTACAGGCACCACTGATCGCAGACCTCGTAGATGCCGGCGATGAGACTTGGATCGCGCGCCAGGTCGATCAGCGCCTGCGGGCCACTCTCATCGCGGTCCCGGTGATTGGTTGTGTTCTGCTTTTCCCGCATGACGGCCGCCGGCTCGCACCGCTCTTGAGCAATTGCGATCGCGCGATGTGGGCTAGAAGAGTCCAGCGACGGCTTCCGGCTCGTCGAACCCGGGCCGGACGAACGCGCGCGCGCTCGGAAATGCGCGGTCGAGACGTTCGCGCAGCCACTCGAGTTCGGCAAGATACGGAGCCGCCGCCGAGGCGTCGACGCGGCCGTTCGAGACGAGCTGCTGCCACGCCATGCGTGATCGGTCGATCCCGACGAGCGCCACCTTCGCCGAGCCCTCATGATCCGGCGGGAACTCGCGATTGCCATCGTCTTCGGCAAGCCCGGTCAGCGCGCGATGGATCTTCGAGGCGTTCAGCGAGGCAAACCACGAGATGACGGAAATGGGGTCGGCGGCATTCCGCGCGTCGCCACGGCGCCAGCTCCGAAGCCACTGAATCACCTGCACGCAATAGGCCTTGGCCCGCTCATCGATATCTTTGTGCTCGGGCAGAATTTTCGGTTGGAACAGCGCGAGCTCCTCAGCTGTGAGCGGCTTGCTGGCGGCTTCATTCATCTCGTCGATGAGATCCTCCATCCACTTCGGCGGCGGCGGCGGAAGATCCTGCGTGAGGAGCGGCGCGTCGATGACCGGACGCATGATCGGATCGAGCGAGGCTTCCTGCTGGGCGAGGTCTGCAAACAGCCGGCACCGTGACGTAAATGCACACGTCTCGCACCAGCGATCGCAATAATTGAAGATGCCAACGATGAAGCCGTTGCGAACGTCCATGAAGCCTCCAGCGCGCTCACTGGTAAAGCAACTGGCGTTCCGCGGGTGAATGGCACGAACGTGTGGGTGAATCCGGCGTATGTCAGCCTTTGAAGTCGCGTTTGTTCGTTCGCTCCGGAGCCTACCCGGGAAGCGTGTTCCCACGGTGCGGGCCAGCAGCGAACCGTGGGGATCGTTGAGATGAGCGGCAAAATCTTCGCGGTCTGTGCGATGAGCATTGCGGTCCTCGCGATTACGCCCTCGAGTGCCGACGCGCAGCGCACGGCGGCAGCCAACAGGATGTGGATCGCTGCGGGCGCTCAACAGGACATGCAGAGGTTTGCCAATGACCCCGCGCCGAATCGCCTCAACGGCTCCGCCAGCGGCTGGACGGCCCTCGGCGGACTCAGGGCGTTCGACCCGCTCGCCTTTCGCGTCGAGTGGGCAGCGGGCGGCCGCATCGAGGACGTACGCGAGAACACGCTCGAGATCGGCGGACAGACGGTAACGGTGACCTCGAGTCTGGCGCATCGCACCAGGACGCTGGCCGCGCTCGGCGGCTACAGTCATCGAGCCTTTGCGCGTGCACGACTCGCGTATCTTGCTGGCATTGCGTTTACCCACGTACAGCGGACCTTTACAACGACTGCGCCCGCCGTCGTTCTCGTCGATCCGTCGCGTCCCAATGCCACCGGCCGCATCACGATCAGGGATGACGTCGCCGGACCGGTGTTTGGCGCGGATGCGCTCGTCCCTGTCGCACGCCGATTCGAGGTGGTGGCCGGTGCGAGAGCACAGAGGTTCACGCTGCAGACGGACCTCGCCGCCTGGAGTGTCCGGTCGTTTGCCGGTCTCGCCTGGACCTTCTGACTCCGTCAATTCACGCGGTATCATCCGCGCGAACAAGGAGCCCGCAATGAGAGGTCATCGCGCCGCGTTGATGATGGTCATCGCGTTTGCCGCCAGCCGCGCAGCCGAGAGTGGCGGCGCCGAACATCACCACGCCGATCTCACGACGGCTCGCTCTCGCCGAGGGCCTCACCGATGACGAGGCCGGCGCGCTTGCGCGCGAGGGAAAAGCCGTGGTGTGGATCGACGGCGCCCTGGATGCGAGCGAAGTGCTGGGCGCGCGCAGCTGAGGGAGCGCCTCGCCGGGGTCATCGTCCGCAAGGTGAGTCGAACTGGACGGGTTCGCGCGATTGGTGTCGTGCTGAAATGCGAACGCTCGGGCGAATAGTAGGCAACTGGTCACGGGTTGTTGCATTCGTGTCGATTGTGATCGTTGCGCTCACGAGCCCGACGTTCGCCATCGAACTCAACGCGGGCAAATACGGCGCGACGCTGTATTGGTGGTACGAGCGGCTGCCAGACACCGCAATCTACCCGCCGACCATTTCCTGGGACGCGCGAGAGGCAGCGTGGTGGGTCAACGTCGTGAGGCAGGCGCAGGATGCGGGACTCGGCTGGCTCGCCCCCGGCTGCTGGGGCGAAGGATCGAATGCCGATCCGGCGACGCTTGGCCCGCTTGTGACCGCAATCGACAAAACGGCGCCGAACATCAAACTCGCGCTCTTCGACGACACAACCTCGGAAGTGTTGCGGAAAAACCGCGCGCGAGGTCGCGGTTGGACCGTTGACGTTCCGTTCGATCTTGCCGATATCGCCGGGACTGGCGATGGCGGCCTCGCGTATTTCTACGACCAGCAGTGGAAGCGCTTTTTCCAGACGGTCCCTCCGCGGAATCGACTGACGATCGATGGCAGGCCAGTCGTGTTCATGTGGCACGGCGGATTCGAGTCGTACGAGCATCAGAACTTCTTTCATGCAATGCTCGAATCACTCCGTCAGGCAACCGAACGCGACTTCAACATCGATCCGTTCGTCATCGTCGAGGAAAGTTGGGTGCGGCTGGATCCGGCGACTCACGCGGATGCAATCTACGACTGGTTCCAGCCGGAGCGGATCTTCGCGACGCTGATGTCATGGAATGGCGTTCGCGTCGGCCATGTCGTGCCTGGTTACGATTGCAGCCGATGCAATCCCGCCGGACCCGTCGTCTCCCGCCAAAATGGTGCCCTCTATCAGGCGGGGCTGCAGGCCGTCGCCGCCGATTCCGATCTGGTGCTGATCGAAGCTCTCAACAACGTCGACGAAAATGCACACCTCATGGAGTCTCGCGCGTGGGGACGACTCTACCTGACGATTACAAAGTGGTTTTCTTCCAACGTCCCATGACTCGAAACGCCTGAACTTCGCACCAGCGGGCGTCTTGCCCACGTGACGAGAATTCCGTGCAAAAACGTGCTGCGCGACACTGCGCGGAAGCGAAGCATGGTTGCCCGCGATTTCCCCTCCCTTCGTACTCCAAAGACACACTAGTACTACGGTAAACAGTACTAAAGCACTCTGCTGTGCGGCGATGGCTGGCCCGATACTCAAAAAGGAGCGATGAGGATACAGATGGGAGCGGATCCGCGACAGTGACTTTCGTGTAAGTGCTGCTCAAACGCGATCTCGCATCCCGTTGTATCGAAAGTTCATCCGAGCGGTCTCCATCGCGTAAATGGACGTGGCTGTCGCAATGCCTTTTTCGGGCGTTTTCAACGTCGCGACGTCCCCCGGAGCGCGGCGCATGTAAGTGACGGGGCGAAGCTGTATCCGCTGCATTTAACCGTGTTCACGTCTTTATCAACCTCACATCTCCGCAGGATCGTCAGCGCGCTCGCAGTGGCCGCGAGCGCAGGCTGCATGTCGCCGGATGGTGGAACCATAGCCCCGGTCGCGCAGCCCGCCGCGGTCTACAACAAGGAAACCGGCCGGCTCGATCAGCTCGTGTCCGATCGCGACGGCGATGGTAAAGCCGACACGCGCGCCTCCATGGACGGAAACCGGCT
>DASPWV010000388.1:0-3069 GCA_035637635.1 Vicinamibacterales bacterium
CCCGCGACTCTCCGTGCTCGCCGAGATATCGAGCAGAACAATTTCGTCGGCATTCTGCTGCTCGTAACGCTCGGCCAGCACGGCCGGATCGCCGACGTCGCGAAGATCGACGAAGCGTGTTCCCTTCACTACTCTGCCACCGTCGACGTCGAGACACACGACGAGCCGCCTGGTCAACATTGGCCGCCGCGCACAAACGGCGCGCCTTTGGTGCTGTTCACTTCCTCTCCGTCGAGGGTCAGCGAATCGCGGACAACGTAGCCGAGCGCCTTGAATGCGGCCTCGACAATGTGGTGACGGTCAGTCCCGCGGAGAACGCGTATGTGAATGGTCGACCTGGAGTGCTCCGCAAAGGATCGCATCCAGTGATCGTACAGGCCGCTCGGAAGGGGTCCCTCGTAGAATGCGCGCCCGCCATTGTCGATGGATACGTGAACAAGCGCATCGTCCATTGGAATCGTGCGGTCACCATAACGTTGGCGATTGGCGGGCGAGAGCTCCGCGATCGCCATTCCACAGACGATTGCGACATCCTCGATAATGTGATGGCGTAAGTCTCCCCGGGCCTCGATTGTTCCGTGAAGATTCGCGTATCGCGCGAAGGTGCGAACCATGTGATCGAGAAAGGCGACGCTGGTGTCGACTGTTGTTGCGCCAGCCCCAATCTCAAGCGCCACGCGGACGCGCGTCTCGCCGGTCTCACGGACAATATCACTCATGTGATGAACTCCCCGGTCAGTGCCTTTGGATCGACGGCCCCTGTGTAAAGGGCCATTCCCACCACTGTTGCCGACGCCCCGGTGTCGCGGAGCGCGCGCAGATCATCGACCGAGCCGATGCCACCGGCGGCGATAACTGGATGCGACGTTGCCGCCACCGCACGTTGTACCAACGGGATGTCGGGACCTTGCAGCAGCCCTTCACGATGCACAGCGGTAACCAGAATGGCAGCCAGCGGCAGGGGCTCGAAATACGCCATCGCGTGATCGAAGCCGATGCTGGCTGCACGGCGCCAGCCGTCGACAACGGGGATTCCGTCGCGCACGTCCAGTGCGGCGATGAGTTTCACAGGATATTGCGCCGTTAGAGCGCCGAGCCAATCCGGATCTGCCAATGCACGTGTACCGATGATGATCGCCGACGCTCCCGCATCGACGAGCTCCGCCACAGCTGTCTCATCACGAACGCCGCCGCCCACCTGAACACGTGCGTTCGTTCCGGAGATCACTGCGCGCACGATAGCGGAGTTGGACGGCTCACCACGCGCTGCGTCGAGGTCCACGATGTGAAGAGTGGTAAACCCGGCACTCTCCCAATCGCGTGCGACGGAAACAGGATCTTCGAGACGGACGCGCTCTTCGCCGAAGTCGCCGCCTACGAGCTGCACACAGGCACCCTGCCGGATGTCGAGCGCGGGGATCACGCGCATGCTTCCGCCTGTTCGAGCCATGCAGCGAGGAATCGTCGCCCGGTGGTCCCACTCTTTTCAGGATGGAACTGGACACCGACAGTGTTGGCTGTCCGGACAATCGATGCAAACCGATCGCCATCGTATGTCGTCCAACCGGACACGATCTGCGAGTCAGCCGGTCGTACGGCAAAGCTGTGGGCGTAGTACATCAGAGAACCATTTGGCAGCAGCGGATCAGCTGCTTCGATTCTGTTCCATCCCATGTGCGGAATGCGAGTCGCGGCGATCCGTGTGGTCTCACCCCGCAACAATGCGAGTCCTTCGCCCTCACCTTCGTCGCTTCGACCAAACAACAGCTGCATCCCGAGACAGATTGCGAGACAGGGAAGTCCGTCGGCGAGAGCGCTCCGCACAATCCCGCGCTCCGGTGCGAGCCGCGTTGCAACCGGACCGAAACCTCCGACACCAGGAATGACCAGTGCATCGCCGGAACACGCGCGCGACGCGTTCGGCTCGATGTGAACGCTGGCGCCGAGTGATTCGAGTGCGCCGGCAAGAGAGTGCAGGTTGCCGGCGCCGTGGTCGAGCACGATGACTCTCATTGCGTGGTCTCGCGCAGAATCGCAATTGCCTGCTCCATTGCCGGCCACGGTCCAACGGTAAGCCGAATCGCGTCGCCGATGCCTGTGAGCCCGTGGAACACCCGCGCACGGATGCCCGAGCGCTCGAGCGCGGCCCCTGCCGCGGTTGAATCGATGCCGACTATCAGAACGAAGTTGGCTTCGCTTGGAAGTACCGTGATTCCGCCGGCGGCCAACGCAGTTATCAAGCGCTTGCGGAGGCGCTGCGTTTCTGCGACGCGCTCCTGCATCCAGCCTAGACCCGGTCCAACGGCTGCGATCGCGGCCGTTTCAGCGAATGCATTTACTGTATACGGAGGGCGGACTTCGTTGAGCCGAGCTATCAGGGAAGGCGCGCCAACGGCATACCCGACGCGCAATCCCGCGAGTCCGAACGCCTTTGACAGCGTGCGCAATACAAGCAACCGTTCGAACTTCGGAACGAGATCGACATTCTCGCTATCGGCGAATTCGGCGTAGGCTTCATCGAGAATCACTATCCCGGTCGCATCGCGCAGCACGCTCTCGATCGTCTCACGCCGGATGACTGCGCCGGTCGGATTGTTGGGCGAGCAGAGATAGATGATCGCCGGATCGTCGGCGAGTAGTCCGCTGCGATCGATGTCGCCGCCTCGAGCGAACGGCAACGGTACTGGTTTCAGGTGATTAGCGCGGGCGAATACCGGTACCATGCCGAAGGTCGGATCTGGATATGCGATTGCCTCGCCCGGTTTCGCAAACGCCCTGAACGCTGCGTCGAGGATCTCATCCGATCCACACCCTATCGTGATCGAATCACGCTCCGCTCCAACGTAGTTCGCGAGTGCATTGCGAGCGCTCTCGCCGCGCACGTTCGGGTACGCACTGATCGAGGCCGGGTTCACTGCGGCGAGCGCACGTTGCACCGCGGGTGAAGGCGGCGATACAATCGTGTTGTCGTCCAGTCGCACAGAGACGGGCGACTGTTCGGCCGTGACGGACGCGGCGGACGCGGCGACCGCTGCAGCGCGTCCGTGCGCCGGCAAACCTTCGGCGCTC
>DASPWV010000389.1:0-2938 GCA_035637635.1 Vicinamibacterales bacterium
GTGAGGCTTTCGCTGATGGGCGAGGTGTTCAATCTGTTCAACCACTCGAATTTCGGAAGCTATGACGGACAGGTAAACTCGATCACCTTCGGGCAGCCACGTGGCGCGTCGATCCCACGTACTGGGCAGTTCGCGTTCCGAGTTGCGTTCTGATGCTCGTCGCTCTTCTCTCAACGACGCTGTGGGTCGTGCTGCAACAGACCGGCACTCCTGCGCAAAGTCGAGCCGTGCCCGTCGTGATCGTCCTCGAGACCGAGGCCGGCGCCATCACCGTGGAGATCGATACCGTGCATGCGCCGATCACAGCCGCCAACTTCCTGAAGTACGTCGACGGCGGCTTCTATGACGGTGGCGAGTTCCACCGAACGGTGCGGCCCGATACCGAAGTGCGCAAAGACGTCCCGATCCAGGTCGTCCAGGCGCGCATCAACCAGGCGCGGGTGAGCGAGTCCTATCCGCCGATTCCGCTCGAGCGCACCAGCGTCACCGGTCTGAAGCATCTGAACGGAAGCCTCACGATGGCGCGAGACGTGACGCCCACATCTCCGGGGCCGGACACCGCTACGAGCGGTTTCGCGATCTGTATGGGCGATCAGCCGATCATGGATTTTCCCAGCAAGCGCAGTCCCGATGGTCAGGGCTACGCGGTATTCGGCAGAGTGATCGCTGGCATGGAGGTGGTGAAGAAGATCCATGCGGCGCACGCCCCGAAGGACACGCCCGCGACGAATCTCGCCGGAGCCGGGCAGACGCTGGTGCCAACCATCAAGATCATTCGCGCGTACCGGAAGTGAAATAGCCGGCATCGGAAACACAACACCTACCCACCGCGGAGATTGGATGCGTATCTCGAGACGACGATTCGTTCAGACATCGGTCGCGGCCGCCGCGGCGGCAGGTTGTGGGGTGGCGCCCGCCACACCGTCCAAAGATGGCACGACAGATCCCGACGTTCCTGCTCCGATCCGCGCGCTCAAACCATATCCCGGCAAAGCCGTCCCGATCTCGGACGAGGAGCGACGCGCACGAATCGAAAAGGCGCGCCGTTTTATGGCGGACAACGGCATCGGCGCCATCGTCCTGGAACCGGGCACGAGCATGAACTATTTCGTGAACGTGAGCTGGGGCACGAGTGAGCGACCTTTTCTGCTTGTCATTCCAGCGAAGGGCGAACTGGCGTACCTTGCCCCAGGGTTCGAGGAGGCGCGAGCCAGGGAGATCACCAAGTTCACCAACGACGTACGGGTGTGGCAGGAGGACGAGTCCTGGGGCGCGATCCTCGCAGGCATTCTCAAAGATCGCGGCGTTCGGATGGGGAAGGTTGGCATCGAAGAGCGCGTGCGCTTTTTCATTCCCGAAGGTCTGCGCGCAGCCGCGCCACAGCTCGAGTTGGTGCTGGCAACGCCGGTGACCGCGGGAAGCCGGATGATCAAATCACCAGCCGAGATCGCCTTGATGCAGCGGGCCAACGACATCACGATCGAGGCTTTCAAAGCCGCGTTCTCGATGCTTGTCGACGGTATGACCCAGTTCGATTTCCAGCGGAATGTGCGAATGGCCTTCGAGTCGTTGGGTGCCCCGGGTGGAGCCGCGACCGCGCAGTTCGGCGAGTACACAGCATTCCCGCACGGCAGCATCACACCTCAGCGGGTGAAGGAAGGTGACGTAGTGCTCGTCGACGGGGGTTGCAACGTCGAAGGATACGTATCAGACATCACGCGTACGACCGTCTTGGGCAAACCATCTCAGCGCCAGGCCGACGTGTGGAATCTCGAGAAGGAAGCACAAACGGCCGCGTTCAGAGCAGCCCAGGTGGGCGCGACATGCGAATCGGTTGATGCCGCTGCGAGGAAGGTGATTACGGATGCGGGCTTGGGACCAGACTACAAGGTACCGGGTCTGCCGCATCGTACCGGCCACGGCATCGGCATGGATGGCCACGAGTGGACCAACTTCGTGCGTGGCAACACGACAAAGCTTGCCCCTGGGATGTGCTTCAGCGACGAGCCGATGATTGCCATTTACGGCGAATTTGGTATCCGCCTCGAAGACTGTCTGTACATGACGGAAGACGGTCCGAAGTTCTTTACCGCACAGAGTCCGGCGATCGATCGACCATTCGCATAACGAGGTCGGCCTGTCCGCAGCTCCCGAACGAAGCACACCGCCGCAGCGACCGTTCTTCGATAGCCTCCATTCGTGTCGTCCGTCGTCGTCTCGCTGCTCCACTCGCTCCGGTTCACGGTCCGATCACGCGCTTCGCGGCACCTGGAAATCACTGGTGGCCGCGGTGCTGGCGATTGCCTCCATCGCCACGCTGCTCGTGATGCAGTGATGCCGATGGTGCTGAAGCAGCCACTTGCCCGTCCACGCGTGTGAGCGGCACCGACAATCCTGCAAAACATCTGGTCCTGCTGCACGGCATTTACGGCCCTGGACGGAATTGGCAGACTATCGCTCGGGCGTCGTGGCCGCGGTCCGGAGTGCGGCTGTTGGCTCGTCGATCTGCCGCATCACGGCGACTTCGGCCCGGGGCCCACGGCCACGGCGTTGCCGGTCTCGCCGCGGACGTCGACGACTGGCTCGCGGGCGAACGCATCGTACCCGCTGCGGTCCTCGGACACTCGTACGGCGGCAAGGTGGCGCTGGCGATGGCTACGGGTGCGTCGGACCGACCGCTGACCCGCCAACCCCGTCTCACGTTGCCCTTCCTTCACCCTCGCCCACCGTGACGGAGGCCGCGAGACGGGCCCATGCAGCGTCAAGATCCTGTACGGCGAGGTCAACGCGCGACGCCTAGTCTAGTACTACTTTGTCAGATCCGTCGATCGATCTCTGTGGCTAATCGATTCGATCATTTATTTGTGCTGGTACTTTCTGTGCATGTTCGCTACGCTGCATCGCGGTGCTCGATCGCACGGCGACGGCTTGGCTGCGC
>DASPWV010000390.1:0-2732 GCA_035637635.1 Vicinamibacterales bacterium
GCGGCACGCGCACGAGGTCAGCCGCCGATATCGCGGACGCGCTCGATGGACGGGGGGCGTCGCTGTCGGTCGTGGCAGGCCGCCATCAAGTCATGGTCAGCGCCACCTGTCTCGCCGAGGATTTCCGGACGATCTGCTCACTTGTCGCCGACATCATTCAGCGGCCTGCATTCGACGAGCGTGAAGTCACGACGCGTCGCGGTGACCTTCTGACGTCGATTCTGCAGGATGAGGACGATCCCGCGGCGGTGGCCGTCGACAGCCTGATGGCGCGGCTCTACCCCGATCACCCGTACGGCCGTCGCGCGCGCGGGACGGCGGCAACGGTCGAACAGCTCTGGCGGGCGGACCTCATCGAGTTCCACTCCAAATGGTTCACCCCCGAAACGGCCATTCTCGCGGTCGTGGGCGATGTGAATCCCGAAGACGCAGTCGTGACCGCCTCGGAGGAATTCGAATCGTGGAACATGAACCGCGCGATTGAACCGGTTCTTTCTGCGCCGTCGCCGCCACGAGCACGCGAGCTGTCGGTTGTCCCCATGATGAGCAAGGCGCAGGCGGACGTAGCTTACGGGTTTCTCGGATTGCGACGAAGCGATCCGGACTACTACGCCGGCTGGGTGATGAACAACGCGCTCGGACAATACGCTCTGGGCGGCCGGCTTGGTGACAGCATTCGCGAACGGCAAGGGATGGCGTACTACGTTTACAGCACGCTCGATGCGAGCCTCGCCGAAGGACCAATGATGATCCGGGCGGGCGTGGCCGCCGAAAATGTGCAGCGCACGCTGTCAACCATCGACAAGGAGCTCGAGTCGCTGCTGAGCGACGGCGTCTCCGTCAAGGAATTCGACGAATCGAAGCGATACCTCATCGGATCCATTCCGCGGCAGCTCGAAACGAACGCCTCGATCGCGGGCTTTCTTCTGAGCTCCGAGTTCTACGAATTGGGCATCGACTACGATGCACGCCTGCCGGCGCTCATCTCGGACGTCACGCTGGAAGACGTGAACGCAGTCGCGCGGCGTCTCATCGATCCACAGAAGGCTGTCGTCGTAGTGGCCGGTCCGTGGCAAGGTCCCAACACCGGTGAGGCGATGATCCTGAGCGTGTCTCACCCCTCGGCCGCTCCCGCCGTCAGTCAGTCGAAGGACCTGCTCTGAGCATCCGTGCCGTCTTCTTCGACGTCGACTTCACGCTGATCTTCCCCGGCCCGACTTTTCAGGGCGAAGGGTACGCGCGATTCTGTTCTGAAGAGGCGGTCGCCGTCGATGCGAGCCGGTTCGAAGACGCGGTCGCCGCAGCGTCCTTCATCCTCGATGAAGTCGAGGAACCGGTCTACGACGTTGAATTGTTCGTGCACTACACAGCAACCATCATCGAGCACATGGGTGGCAGAGGCCCCGGCGTCATCAACGCCGCGCGCCGCATTTACGATCAATGGGCCGGAAATCACCACTTCGAGATGTACGAAGACGTTGCGCCGGTGCTGGCCGAGCTCGCCACCCGCGGCTATCTCATCGGCGCGATCTCCAACTCGCATCGGAGTCTTGAGGCGTTCAAGGAGCATTTTCAACTCGGACGCGTGATTACGACGGCGGTTTCGTCGGCCGAGCACGGCTACATGAAGCCGCACCCCAGCATCTTCGAAAGTGCGATGCAGCACGCGGGCGTCGGGCCGACCGAATCGTTGATGGTGGGCGACAGCGTGAGAGCCGATATCGAAGGCGCGCTCGCTGTCGGGATGCAGGCTGTATTGCTGCGGCGATCGGGCGATCTTCCGCAGCTGCTGCCCTCCGGCGTCGACGTTATCCGGACGCTGACCGAGCTGCCGCCGCTGCTGCGCAAGCGGTGAGCTCATGATTCTGCTGCGCGATCTACACGATATCTCCGAGTTCAAACAGGTTATCGACCTGGAACAGGAAATCTGGGGCTACACAGATTTCGCGGACGTGGTGACGGTGCCCGTTCTCATCATCACCGTGAAGCGCGGCGCGATTCTGATTGGCGCCTTCGACGAGACGAACCGGATGGTGGGATTCGTGTACTCGATCGTCGGAATGAAGCACGGCAAGCCCATGCAGTGGTCGCACATGGCCGGCGTGGTGCCGGCATATCGCGGCAGAGGACTCGGTCGCGACCTGAAGCTCGCGCAGCGGGAGCGCGCGCTCGACGCCGGGTTCGATTTGATCGAATGGACCTTCGATCCGCTGTAAGCCGCGAACGCGCATCTCAACTTCGCAAAGCTTGGCGTCGTGGCTGACGAGTACGCGGTGAATATCTACGGCGACTCGAGCAGCGCGCTGCACCGCGGCACGCCGACCGATCGGCTGGTCGTACAGTGGAAGATTCGCGAACCGCATGTGCTGCGGCGTCTTCAAAGTTCCAGGGTTCCAGAGTTCCAGAGTTCCAACGTGCAGGTGGCGGAGAGCCAAAGTGCCCGGATCCCGCTTGCGCGCGCGTCCGAAGCTGCAAATGCTCCCGTTGTGAACCGCACTGCGCAGCGTGGTGAGTGGCCCGTGAACGAGTCGATCGACTCGTCAATCGACGAGCGCCGGGTGTGGGTACGAATTCCGGCGGGTTTTACCGAAATGCAGCAACAGGCCCCGGACATCGCTCTCGAATGGCGCATGCACACGCGCGAGATCTTCCAGACCTATTTCGGGCGTGGCTACCGCGCCGTGGATTTCGAATTGGATAGACAACACGGCGGCGGGAGATATCTGTTGGCG
>DASPWV010000391.1:0-2473 GCA_035637635.1 Vicinamibacterales bacterium
AACTGCCGCCGGCGCGTATCCCCGCCTCGCTGTCGAGGCGATGACGCGGATCATTTCGCAGGTCGAGCAGCATCCGCCGCCGAATCGCGCCGTGCGCCCACAGCCGACGGCGTCGATGCCGGTCGTACCCACTGAAGTCGCCATTGCGGCAGCGACGACAGCGGCGGTTGAAATGCTCGGCGCTCCTCTCGTCGTCGTATTCACGAAAAGCGGCTTCTCAGCGCGAGTCGTTGCGTCGCACCGGCCGGGCGTCTCGATTCTGGTGCTCACCGACCAGCCGCGCACGTATCGCCAGCTCGCGCTCGTATGGGGCGTGATCCCCGTTCTCGTACCACATTGCGACACGTACGATGAGATGATGCACCGGGCGAAGCAGGCGGTGGTGCAGCGCCGGCTGGCGATGCCCGGCGACCGGATCATCGTTACCGCCGGAGTTCCGTTCGACATGCCGGGGACGACGAATCTCCTCAAGATCGAGACGATCTGATACTGCGCCGATGAAGCTTACCTTCCTCGGAACCGGAACGAGCTTCGGCGTGCCCCAGATCGGATGTGGGTGCGCCGTCTGCCATTCGCCCGACCCGCGCGACAAGCGAAGCCGCGTCGGCGCGGTGGTGGAGAGTGATCAGGGAGTGCGACTGCTGATCGACACTCCGCCCGAGCTTCGTGTCCAGCTGATTGCCGCCGGGGTGGACCGCATCGACGCAGTTCTTTTCACGCATGATCACGCAGATCACACGCACGGCATCGACGACATCCGGTCGATCTCCAACCGGCGCGACGCGCCGCTCGACATGTACGGGCCGGCCGATTCGCTGGCCCGTCTCGCGCGTCGTTTTCCGTACATCTTCGACGACAGCATCCGTGCGCTGCCCGGAACGTCAAAGCCCGAAGGGCGAGCGATTCCTCTCGAGAATCGCCAGCGCGTCACCATCGGCGACGCCGAGGTTCTGGCGGTCGCCGTGCCCCACGGACCGGTGTCGGTGTTCGGTTACCGCATCGGCTCGCTCGCCTACGTTACCGATGCCAAATCGATTCCCCCCGACGCAGCGACGGCTCTAATGGGGGCAAAAGTTCTCGTCATCAACGCTCTCTTCCGCACGGGACATCCGACTCATCTCAGCATTCCGGAAGCGGTGCTGGCGGCGCAGACCATCGGGGCGGAACGGACCTACCTCACGCATCTGACACACGACAACTTCCACGCCGATCTCGAGGCCGAGCTTCCGCGCGGCATCATGCCTGCGTTCGACGGGCTTACCGTTCGTATCGACTGAGAGCATGAAGATTCGAATCGATTTCTCGAACATGATCGGCGAAGGCGTCGGAGGAATCCCGGAAGCCGAGTGGCGGCAGACCGGGTCGAAGTTCGCCGATGTGCATGCCGCGTTCGAACACTTGCGTGAGGGTGGGACCGTCGGCTTCGTCGACGTCGCCAGCGACGACCGGCTGCGCGATCAGGCGCTCGAATTCGCCGAACGTGCCCGCGGCCGCTATGACGATGTGGTGATACTCGGCATCGGCGGATCTGCGCTCGGCCCAATCGCTCTTCGAACAGCGCTCCGTCCGAGCGCGTGGAACATGCTCCCGACGGAAGCACGAGGCGGGTTTCCCCGGCTCCAGGTGCTGGACAATGTCGACCCGGAAACGATAGGTGAACTCCTCGAGCGACTCGATTTGACGCGGACGCTCTTCGTCGTCACTTCGAAGTCCGGCGGCACCGCGGAGACAATGTCGCAGTTCATGATCGTGGATGATCGCGTCAGCAAGGCGGGACTGCCGGCGCCCGAACATTTTGTCTTCGTCACTGATCCCAGGCAGGGCGCCTTGAGGCCCCTGGCCCGACAGCGAAAAATCCCCGCACTCGACATCCCACCGAATGTCGGCGGCAGGTTCAGCGTGCTCACCCCGGTGGGGACACTCCCTGCGGCCCTGATCGGCATCGACATTACTGAGCTCCTTGCCGGCGCATCGGAGATTGCAGATCGATGCTCGACACGGGAGCTCGAGCGCAATCCAGCGGGAACGTATGCCATGCTCCAATGGCTGGCCGATACGCGATACGAGAAGTCGATCAATGTCCTGATGCCGTACTCCGACCCGCTTCGCGATTTCGCCGACTGGTTCGTCCAGCTCTGGGCGGAGAGCCTCGGCAAGCAGACCCGCGACGGAAGATCTGTGGGATCGACGCCGCTGCCGGCCCTCGGTGCAACTGACCAGCACAGTCAGGTTCAGCTGTTCATGGAAGGACCCAAAAACAAGACGGTGTCGTTCATCGCGGTCGAGCACCGCGTCACTGATCTGGCCATTCCGCGAGCCTTCGCAGAGGTGAAGGAGCTGGGCTACCTCGGCGGCCATTCACTCGGCGAGCTGATAGACGTCGAGCAGCGTGCAACCGCCGGTGCCCTGGCCAGGCGTGGGCGACCGAACCTCACGATTCACATCGAGCGCGTGGACGCGCGACACGTCGGCG
>DASPWV010000392.1:0-3393 GCA_035637635.1 Vicinamibacterales bacterium
ATCCTGGTCACACGGCGCGCGCTCACCGGCTTTGAAGATGGTGATAGCCAAGCACCGTTGCGGGATCGATGCGTCCGATCTGGCCAAAACCGGGATTCGGGTCCGCCGTCGTGCGGATTTCGAAATGCAGATGAGGGGCACCCGCGGAGGCGTTCCCGGTTGCCCCAGTCTGCGCAATCGTGTCCCCGGCCTTGACCGATTGCCCGGTCTTCACGAGCACGCTCGACAAATGTGCGTAATGCGCAAACAGCGTGTCGCCCGGAATCGACTGGAGTTGGTTACCCGATTTCGAGAACCGCAGCACCACCTGATTGCCGAACTGTGGGTGAAAGCCGACGTATTCGATCAGGCCGTCCGCAATCGCGACGCATGGCGTCCCGACGGGTGCTTCAAGATCCCAGCCCTGGTGGACCTTCGTATAGGCATGCTGCGGCGCGTTCCAGTTGCGCACCTTGCCGAAGCTGGCGCCATATGCGCTCTGTAACGCGGCCGTGCGCAACTTCATGTTCGCGAGAGGGGGAATTGGCATGGTCATTCGACTCCGGGCTTCGCTTGTGTGTCGTACTCCGTCTCCTCCGGGGCATCCGTGGAGCTCTCGAACTCGACGCTGTAGCCGTCAGGATCGCGCAGCGACGTCACCCACATGCCGTTTCCGACAAAAGGTTTCGACGCCTGAATTCCCCGGCTGGTCACCTCACGATAGATCGCCAAGGCGTCGTCACAAATGAAATAGATCGACACTCCCAGACCCAATTGCCCGTCGGGCGACCAGGATTTGCCGTCGTCTCTCCGAAAATCCTGCAGCATCAGGGCGGCGGCTCCGCGTTGAAGCCAGCACCAGCGGACGGTTCCCTCGTCCATCCACTTGTGCGTCATCTCGAAGCCGAGCCCTTCGACGTAAAAACGCAGGGAGTTCTCCATGTTGGAGACGGCGAAGAACGGCACCGCCTGCCTGACGTTTCCCTGAGATATCTGTTCAGGCATGGTTTCCGATGAGCCCATACATACGTTGTCACCTGGAGTCGTGATTTATCTCGCGGCGTTGTCTGCACTCGGATTCTGACAGATGTTGGTTCGGCGCATTCACCGGACGACGCAGCTCAAAAAATCGTCGACACCGATGCTTGCGCGATGCTGATGATCTGCGTCGGCACGATGCCGAGATAGAGGATCGCGAGGACCGAAAGCGCGAGCGCCGCAAGGGCAACACGAGAGAGAGGCGCGGGCAGCGGGCGGGCGTCGCGTTCGGACATGTACATCATGACGACGACGCGAAGATAGAAGAACACCGACACGACGCTCGAGACAACGCCGATGATGGCGAGCCAGTAATAACCCGACGCCACAGCGGCGCTGAAGATGTACCACTTGGCGACAAAGCCTGCTGTCGGGGGGAAGCCCCCGAGCGACAGAAGAAATATCGTCATCAACGTGGCAAGCGCAGGCTGCGAGTGCCACAGACCGGCGTAGTCGCGCAAATCGTCGTTCGCCCGGTCGCGCGAGCCGAGGAGTGCAATCACACCGAACGCGCCGATATTCGTGACGGCATACGCGGCGAGGTAATAGAGAATCGCCGCCTTGCCGACGTCGTTGCCCGCGACGAGTCCGACGAGCAGATATCCGCCGTGCGCGATGCTCGAATACGCCAGCATCCGCTTCAGGCTCGTCTGCGCCACGCCCAGCACCGTTCCGAGAATCATCGTCGCGGCGGCAACGACCCAGAGCACCGGCGCCCATTCGCCGATCATCGGCTCGAGCGCGGAGAGAAACACGCGAGCGAACCCGGCGACCGCTGCCGCCTTCACCCCCGTCGACATGAACCCGGTCACGACCGCCGGCGCGCCCTCGTAGGCATCGGGCGACCACATATGGAACGGAACCGCGGCGATCTTGAAGCCGAACCCGACGATCAGCAGACCAACTGCGAGCAGGATCATCGGATTGCCGCTCATCGACTGCGCCGCAATCACCGAACCGACGCGATCCAGATTTGTGCTGCCGGTCACCCCGTAAATGAAGGCAATACCGTAGAGAAAAAACGCGCTGGCAAACGCGCCCAGCAGGAAATATTTGAAGGCCGCCTCCGTGCTCGCGGGCTGATCGCGGCGAATACCGGTGAGCACGTAGACGGCGATCGACATGGTTTCGAGCGCGAGAAAGAGCAGGAGAAGATCGGTGGCCTGCACCATCAGCATCATGCCGACGACCGAGAAGAGGACGAGCGCGTAGTACTCGCCCGCCGGCAACCTGTCGCGCTCAATCGTCTGCGATGAGAAGAACACCGTGAGGAGACCCACCGCTATCAGGACAAGGTTCACGAACAGCGCGAAGTTGTCTGCGGTCACCACGCCAAAGCTCGTCGCGTTGCGATCCCAGAGCAGCACGGTCGCAATGGCCGCGCCGACCAGGCCGATGACGGCGAGGCCGCCGATCGGCATGCGCTCGTTGCGGCCGCGGAATGATTCCGCGAGCATCACGACGAGCCCGGCAAGACTGACGCAGATGACCGGGATGACCGCGTCGAAGGTGCTCAGAGTCATCGCGGACTGTCGCGGCGTATCGCCACTGGCTTGTTCTCCACGCGGAACGGCTGATGCTGCTCGATCCGCTGAACGATCCGTCCCACCGCGGGCTCCATCGGTTTCAAGAACGCATTCGGATACACACCCATCGCAATAGCCGCCGCCGCGAGCGGACCGAGAATCGCCCACTCCCTCACGGACATATCGCGCATCGTCAAATTGTGCTCGTCGGTGACTTCGCCGTAATACACGCGCTGGAACATCCAGAGCATGTACACCGCTGATAGAATGACGCCTAGCCCGGCGACGACGACGTATCGGGCGTCCCAGCGGAACGTGCCGAGCATGATCAGAAACTCGCCGATGAAGCCGTTCATCCCGGGCAGCCCGATCGATGCAAGCGTGATCAGAAGAGACGCCGCAGTGAGTCGCGGGATGACCTTCTTGATGCCCCCGTAATCGCGAACCAGCCGCGTGTGACGCCTATCCGAGAGCATCCCGACAATGCAGAAGAGGCCGCCGGTGCTGACGCCGTGCGCCAGCATCTGAAACACCGCGCCCTGAACGGCCTGCATGTTCATCGCGGCGGTGCCGAGCACGACAAAGCCCATGTGACTCACGGACGAGTACGCCACGAGCTTTTTCATGTCCGGCTGCACCATGGCGACGAGCGCGCCGTACACGATGGCAATCACGGCGAGGGTTGCGAGATACGGCGCAGAGTCAAGAGCCGCTTCAGGAAACAACGGAAATGCGAAGCGCACCAGACCGTAGCTTCCAAGCTTCAGCATCACGGCAGCGAGGATGACTGAGCCCGGTGTTGGCGCCTCGACGTGCGCGTCCGGCAGCCACGTATGGAAGGGAAAGAGCG
>DASPWV010000393.1:0-4409 GCA_035637635.1 Vicinamibacterales bacterium
GATGCGGCGACGCCGTCCGTCGTCAATCCGGGGACGACGAATTATCTTGCCAAGTACGTGAACGCCACCGATATCGGCAATTCCGCGGTGTACGAAGCGAGTGGATCCGTCGGCATCGGCACGACCAACCCACTCGACTCGCTGCACGTGCGGTTCACCAATACCAACGGCGCCTTTACGGGATACGCCGTGCAGAATCTGGGCAGCACCGCATCGTCGTACTCCGGGATGCTGTTCTACGACCAGAACGGCGCGCTGGGGCAGTTTCAGGGGTTCAACAATTCGACGCACGAATACCGCATCAACAACATCGCGTCGAACGGCTCAATCAACTTTATGCTCGGAGGCATTTCGCGATTTTTCATCGCGCCGTCTGGCAACATCGGCATCGGCACCGCGTCGCCGGCAACGCAATTGGACGTGGGAAGTGATGCGACCGGCTTCGCAGGCGTGTACGCAACGAGTTTCTCGACGGCGGCGGCGATCGGGCCGTCCTTCGCGGGCAGAAGGGCGCGCGGCACATCCAACGCGCCCACGGCCTCGCTGAGCGGCGATACGCTCGCATCGTTCAGCGGCGTTGGCTATGGCGCCACCGGCTTCAGTAGCCCGCGAGCCGAAGTTAAGGTGGTTGCCGCCCAGAACTGGACCAATGCCGCACAGGGCACGCACCTGCGGTTTGCCACCACACCGAATGCGTCGACGATCTTGACCGAGCGCATGGTGATTACTGAGAACGGCCGCGTTGGGATCGGCACCGCGCAACCGAGCGTGACACTCGACGTAGTCGGCAACCAAGGCTTCACGTCCGGCTACTTCACGAATTACATTCAAGGATCCTGCCTCCCCTGCTCACCACTCATCGATGGGAGACGGGCTAATGGCACACCTGCGTCGCCCATTGGTGTCGCAAACGGCGAAACACTCGCCTCCTTCGGCGGCCAAGGCTACGACCCCATCGGCCAGCAATTCGTGCGGGGCGGCAGCATCGACATACAGGCAGCACACAATTGGGCGGACAGCCAAGCAGGAGCGAATATCCGCTTCAATACGACACCGATTGGGTCGCTCGTCGAACTCGAGCGGATGCGGATCACTTCAACTGGGTGGGTTGGTATCGGCACGCAGGACCCGCTCAACAGCCTACACGTGGCTGGCGACATCCGAATCGGCACTGGCACGACCGGATGTGTCTATGACGCAGACGGCACGGTCCTGACTGGTGTGTGCTCGTCCGATGCACGCTTCAAAAAAGACATTACGCCGTTCGGATCGGTACTCCGTTCGCTCACCGCCTTGCAGCCAGTGCATTACTACTGGCGCGCGACGGAATTCCCCGATCGCCATTTTGGCGAGAGCCGCGCGTCGGGACTGATCGCACAGGAGGTGGAGCAGGTTCTGCCGGAACTGGTTGTGACGGATGAACAGGGATACAAGGCCGTGAACTACAGCAAGCTTCCTTTGCTAACCGTTCAGGCGATCAAAGAGCTGAAAGCGGAGAATGATGCGGTCAAGATCGAGAACGACGCGTTGAAGAGCCGTGTTGACGAACTCGAACGGCTGATCAACGCGCTGCTGACGACACATGCGCGCCGCTGAGATCCCTTAAGCGACTGGTTCGAGGTTCGACGGTTCGAGGTTCGACGTTCGGGGTTCGACGTTCGGGGTTCGAAGTTCGCGGTGCGAGGTTCGAGACTCGACTGACGAAAGGCTTTACGGCTCTCTTGCGTCGATTGGCCTTGATTCTCTCAACACCTTCGGTGTGAATTTGCTGTCGAACGAAGTGAACGTCGCGGCGGGAGGGACTGCGAGCAGCTTGAAAGTCTCCCCTCGGCCGGAGTGTGGATCGGACGGAGGGCAGCATGACGCAAAGAGGCCGGCGGCGCACGGCACTCGGAACATCGGTTTGGCGGCGGCCATGATCGTCGGCCGCAGTTTGTCACGAAAGCGCAAGCGCCGACTGCCGCGGCAACGCCACGGTCCCAGCGAAGATGGCGTGAACACCACCACGAATGTGTTGACCGCGAACACGAGTTTCGCGCAGCCTCTCGGCACGGCCGGACAGCGAATCATTCAACTCGCGATGCGATTCACGTTCTGATCTGACTCACGTTCGCGAGGCGACGATCGGCGCGGCCCAGCTGACACGAACCCGCTGACTACCGTGAACTTTGCAAGAATCGGCGATGTTAAACGGGTTCAGGCAAGGTATACGCAATCGGCAGGGTCCTCGACAAACCGGGGGCCCTACCTTCTGAAAACTGACAAGGTACTCCTGAGAACCAGGATTGAATGGCCGGCAACACCGCTAACGCCGCCGCCTCTCCGGCTTTCACCAGCTCTGGCCCGCACTCAAATCCATCCCATTCGATGGCCTGCAGATCCGGTGTGATGACGAGGTCGCTCGCCTGCCGCCAGCCATCTTCGTTGCGAATCTGCATTATCTGGAAGCATCGGCGAACGACTTGAAACACATGGGCCGGAGGCCGCCGGCAGGTCGGCGCCGGCAAGTGCACCGAAACGACGTGCGTCGCGCCGAGTTCGCGCGCCAGCACGGCGGGAATCTCGGTGCTCATCGCGCCGTCCACCAGCACACGATCGCCCGAGCGTACCGGCTGGAACAGACCGGGGTAGGAGCAGCTCGCTCGAATCGGTAGGAAGACATCGCCCGTATCACGGAAGGACACCGGTTCACCGGTACAGAGGTCGGTCGCCACCACGCCGAGCGGAATCCGCATTTCTTCAAAGCGGTAGTGTTTGAGCAACCCCCGCAGGAACGGCTTCATACGCTCGCTCACCACGAATCCCATCCGGCTGAAGCTCCAACACGCCACGTCGCCGAACCGCATGGAGCAGCCTGCGCGCGTGATATCGTCGGCCGGCGCACCGCTGGCATACGCGGCTGCGACAATCGACCCGGCGCTCACTCCTGTGATGCAGTGAATCGGAATGCCGCGGCGCTCGAAAACTCTCAGGACTCCAGCGTGCGCGATGCCGCGCGCGAAACCTCCACCGAGCGCCAACCCGATTCGCGGCGGGGCCATCACGGTTCTAAGGTGGTCCGAAAAACCGTTCAGAGGTCATGCCGAGCGTGACGCAGCAAACGACACGCCAGAGCCGTCATCGAGCTGTCAGCGTCGCTGAACAACAAAACGACTTGGGCGGACTCGGTCGCGGCCATCATGTCTGCCTCAGTGTGGCGGATCCGCAAGTTCGCGTGGCTTCTGCTTCGGGCCTGCAAAAACGACCTTGTGCTGGTTGCGCGACCCAGCATCATTGTCTTTACTCACATCTGCACGCATGACCCGCGTGCATTTTCCCGCTGCCCTCCAACCGCAAGGTGCCGAGGGTCATGGTCGAACACTTCCAGTCCTGTGTGGCCAGTAGCAATTGTGTAACTGCAGAGGTCAAGCCGCGGCTTGCAAACTCGCCGCGGGCATGATCGACGCGTCGTACTGAGCGCAGGTCATGGGATCGCGCGGCCGGTGCTCTCGCGCTGGTGGCGTGCCACCCTTCGCCGGGATTCTTTCCAGGAAGTAAACTCAAAAGAGGCGTCACGGCCCACTGCTCGCCAGACGGCAGTGTCCTCGCGACCGTAAATTTGCCCCGACCGACACCTCAACAGCCCTCGCATTCGTGCGCTACGTTGCTCTGATCACGGACTACGACGGGACCGCGGCACTCCACGGACGTGTCGACGATGCGACGCTTCGCGCGCTTGAACAAGTGCGCGCGTCGGGCCGTCGCCTGGTCATGGTCACGGGCCGATTGATCGACGATCTGATTCGCGTGTGTCCGCAGGTCGACCTCTTCGATCGGATCGTGGCGGAGAACGGAGCGGTTAACTACGACCCGCGCACCCGAGCCATGCACGCGCTTGGCGAACGCCCTCCGTCCGAGTTCATACAAGAACTCAGGCGGCGTGGTGTCACACCGTTATCCAGCGGTCACGTCATCGTTTCGACATGGCACCCGCAAGAGACGACGGTTCTGGAAGTCATTCGCGAACTCCAACTCGAGCTCCAAGTGGTCTTCAACAAGGGAGCTGTGATGGTCCTTCCAACGGGCATCAACAAAGCCACCGGGCTTCGAGCGGCGCTGGCCGAGCTCGGACTGTCACTCCACAACACTGTGGGCATCGGAGACGCGGAAAACGATCAGGCGTTTCTTGCCGCGTGCGAGTGCTCCGTCGCGGTTGCGAACGCACTCGACAGCGTCAAGAACCGGGTGGATCTCGTGACCGAAGGAGACCATGGCGCCGGCGTAATCGAACTGGTGGACCGCCTCGTGAAGGATGATCTGCGAAGCCTCGGGTCGCGACTGTCACGGCATGAAGTGCCGATTGGTCAAACCATCAGCGGCGACGAGGTGCGTCTGTCGCCGTTTGGCCGCGCCATTCTGGTCGCCGGACC
>DASPWV010000394.1:0-10985 GCA_035637635.1 Vicinamibacterales bacterium
ACCCTCGCGCACGAGACCATTCACTGGAGTGCACCCGAATCGCGCCTGGCACGCGACTTCGGTACCAAGCGTTTCGGGTCCGAGGGTTACGCGATGGAAGAGCTCGTGGCCGAACTCGGCGCCGCCTTCCTCTGTGCCGAACTGGATCTGACGCTGGAGCCGCGCGAGGACCACGCCTCCTACATCGCCAACTGGTTGGAGGTTCTCAAGTCAGACAACCGCGCGATCTTCGCCGCGGCCAGCCACGCGCAGCGCGCAGCGGACTTCATCAACGGCCTGCAGCCGGCCTCCGCCGTCTAATGCGTGACGGCGACATCAGGGGCGGCAACGCCCCCCTCTCGCCCGAAACGCCACCGGCATGCTGGCCCAAGCCTGGGTTCCTCTACACATCGCTAACGACTTATTGGGAGTAACTGTCGCGGACTCGCGGGACCGTCCAGTAGAGCTTCGTCGACGTTATGCCAACCGCCGAAATCCTCTACCAGTCTTATCCGCGGGTTCGACGTCAGCTCGAATCGGTAAGTTGGCCTCGTCTGATCTCACGGAGAAGCCAGGCCTTCGCCGTCTTCCAGTCCCGCATGACTGTCTCCGGCGATACGTTTAAGACATCTGCTGTTTCGTCGACGGTCAGGCCGCCAAAGAATCTCAACTCCACGACCTGGCTCATACGGGCGTCAAACGTCGCCAGTGCCCCGAGTGCATCGTTGAGGGCGACGACGTCGCAGTCCTTCGAGTCCGGCAGCTCCTGTACGTCATCGAGACTCACATGAACCGCACCGCCACCACGTTTCTGGCGCTGCCGGTTGCGGGCGAACTCCACCAGGATCCGTCGCATCATCTGCGCTGCGACAGCGAGGAAGTGCGCGCGATCCCGCCATTCGACTCGATTGACGTCGATCAGCCGCAGGTACGCCTCGTTGACCAGCGACGTCGCCTGCAGCGTATGATCGGGCCGCTCCTGGCGCATATAGCGCCGTGCGAGACGGTGCAGCTCCTCATAAACTAGCGGGACCAGTCGGTCGAGGGCGGATCCGTCGCCCTGGCTCCACGCTCGGAGGAGCTCGGTGGGTCCGCTGTCGGAATTCGGCGACATGACAGTTTTTCCGGTCGGATGGCGCCTTTTATAGACAGAGGACGGTATGGTACACCGCGGCGACGCCAGACCCCGCATCCAGGAGCCGATATGAACCAGTCTGTGATGGACCGTTGGACGGCGGTCAAACGCATTCACCAGTCTGCTCTCGACAAAGACCCGTCCGAACGGGCCGCGTTCGTTGACGAATTGTGCGGCGGTGATGAAACGTTGCGATCCGAGGTGCAGTCGCTCCTCACGTACGCCTCCGAGGCCGAGTCATTCCTGGAGCGGCCGGCAGTGGACACCACCCAACCGGGTGAGTCGCATGAGGCGACGCTCGTCGGCAGGACCATCAGTCATTATCAGGTCCTGTCGTTGCTCGGTGCCGGCGGAATGGGAGAGGTCTACCTCGCGCGCGATCCGCGACTGGACCGGACCGTCGCGCTGAAAATCCTGCCCGGAGAGCTCGCGGCGGACGCGGACCGCTTGCAACGCTTCACGCGCGAAGCGAAAGCTGCATCCGCGCTGAACCATCCGAATGTGGCCGCCATCTACGACGTCGGCGAGAGCGATGGCATCCCCTTCATCGCCATGGAGCACGTCGAAGGAGAGACCCTTCTGGCAAGGATCAGGCGTCGAATGACACCGCCCGAGGTTGTCGATATCGCCGTGCAGGCCGCGGACGCGTTGGATCTGGCACACGCGAAGGGCATCACGCACCGCGACATCAAGCCAGCCAACCTGATGCTGACGCACCACGGTACCGTGAAGGTGCTCGATTTCGGCGTGGCGAAAGTGGCCCGGAACGACGAAGGCCGTCTGAATGGCGATTGGACCGTTGAGCCTGTGACTGCCGTCGGCAGCGTCGTCGGGTCGGCGCCGTACATGAGTCCCGAACAGATCGTGGGCGGCGACGTTGATTCGCGCAGTGACGTGTTCAGCCTAGGAGTCGTCATCTATCAGATGGCAACGGGGCAGCTTCCGTTCTCCGGCTCGACGCCGGCGGAAATGAAGGAGCGCATCCTTCACTCGGCTCCGACGACTATGATGCGGCTCAACCCGGATACCCCGCCGGAGCTGGAACGGATTACGCTCAAATGTCTCGACAAGCGGACCGACGGGCGCTATCAGTCGGCGCGCGCCCTGTTGACCGACCTGTGGCCGCTGAAGCGTCATCTCGAGACGAACGTGGCGAGAGGGGCGCCAGATGCAATGCGGCTGGAGCGCTCGAGGCGGTCTGGCTCGCATCCGGGCGCCGCCGCGGTCACACCCGAAGTCGCCGACGATGCCTCGATCACCGAGGCGCCCCGTGCGTCGGAAGCATCGGAGCTCGTGGCCCGCGGTTGGGCGCATCTGCGCTCGGGGTCTTTCTTCGAGGTATCCGCCGCTGTGTCGGCGTTTCAGGCCGCGACGGTGATCGCTCCAACTTTCGCCGCCGCATACGCTGGCCTGGCGCTCGCGAAGGTTGCGGAGGCGACCGATCGGCACGTGCTCCGCGAAGCGTTCGGCGAGGCCAAAGCCGCTGCGCTTCGCGCGCTGGCGTTGGACGCAGAAAGCGCCGACGCACAGGTGGCGCTGGGACAGGTGATGTTCATAGCTGAGTGGGATTGGATCGGCGCCGAGCGAAGCTTCCAACGCGCCCTGGCCATCGACCCGAATCACGCTGAAGCGTACCTCCACTACGGCAAATTGAAGGAAGCGCTCGGCGACCTGGAGCGTGGACTTCACCTAAAACTACAAGGTTTGGAATGCGACTCGACGTCGGCGCTCGCTCACGTGCAGATCGCCCTCTCGTTCTGGAATCAGCGTCGGTACGATGACGTGATCGTGTGGGCCAACAAAGCGCTCGATCGCGATCCACAACATTCGTTCGCTCGTGGAATGCTGGCAGGTGCCTACTGGAAGATGGGCGATCTCGAGCGCGCCCACACGTATTTGCAGGCCGCGGGTGAACCGCTGCCAGATGGCAGGGCACAACCCGACTTTGGCATGGAGGATATCCGGCTGGTGGCACAGTGCGCAGAGGCTGGAGACCTCGACGCGGCCTTCGAGCGCGTTCGACGCTTGATCGACGCGCGCGACCCGGTGCTGGTTCATCTCGCCGTGGCGCCTCAGTGGGACAGCTTGCGCGCGGATCCGCGGTTCAACGAGTGCCTCGAACGGATGAAATTACGGCCGGCTTTGTGACTGGGATGAATGGCTGCCGGTTCAGCCACTGATATTGGCCTGGAGCCGGGCTGGTCTGCTCGCCAGCCCCCGTGCCAGCCTTGTTCCTGTTCCGGACAATTCGGAGGAGGCCGTCATCAGCGAACGTCACGCCGCCTGCGCCATTACCCTTCCTAAATCGTCCATGGCAGTCAGGCTAACGACGCTTATGTACCGAGTAACGCCGCAGGGTTTACCGGAGGGCTTCCGGCTTCCAGAACGGGCCAACGTTTTTGAACAGACGCGGCAATTCTGTTCGAAACGCGTCGTCACGGCCACCTCGAATTTCAGGCCATGCAGGTGTCGCCCCTCTCTGCGACCGCGGCGGCGTTGCCGTGACCGGATTGCGGAATCCCGAGATAAGAACTGAGGCAAACTGACAACTCAACTTTGAACTGGCAACTGGCAACTGGAAACTAATCACAATGCCAGGTATTCCCGGTAGTTCTGCTTGTTGATCTGCACCGTGACCGCCTGACCCGCCCGGCCCAGCGGCCGCATTGGCGCGCCGTTCAACGTCATCGTTATGTTTGCTGGATCACCAACGCGAAGCACGAGTTCATCTTTTGCCTGCACGACTTGAGTCTCACCCGCTTTGAACAAGCGCGCGAACGCGGGCGACCGATCGGTCGTCGCTGAGAGCCAGCACGGGCCTTTCATCCTGACGTCGAGCCGAATCGTTTCTGGAGCGACGTTTGCCGCGCGCGCAGCGTCCGCCGGCGGTGGAACGGCCGTCGCCGCTGGCGGCGCTGTTGCCGGGGTTGCCGCCTGGGCCTGCGCTTCTGAGGCCGCTGCGGTCGTCCGAGTTTCATGCTGCCGGCGCGGGGCAAAGACGAAATATGAGCCAAGCGCGATGACGACGAGGGTGCCGACGAGCACCGAAACCGGAACCGGTCGCTGGGCAACCGTGCTCGCGCGGTTCCGCGACGCGGGTCCCTCGACTGCTGCCGATTCTTCGGGAGCAACAGCCGCGGATGCCACAAGCTGTTCCTCCACTTGCCGGTCGTACTCCTCGACGATGTCTTCGGGATCGATGGCAACTTCGCGAGCGTACGCGCGCAGGAAGCCGCGCACATAGACATCGGCAGGAAGGCGACTAAAGTCGTTGTTTTCCAATGCCTCGAGCGTGTGCGCGTTGATTTTCGTGCGCTGCGCGACCTGCTGCAACGTCAATTGCCTGCTCATCCTCGCGCGCTTCAGCGCCTCGCCTACATCCATGGCGATGACCTATACGACGATCTTAATCCCGCGCAACCGTCGGGCTTGACCCACAATTCTGTTCCTTACGGTGAGCTGATGCGGTGCCAGGCATATCGTCGTGCGCGAAGAACGCTGCAAGGCCTATTCCATAAGACTTCGGCGCCTTCGCTATCGAAGCCCGAAGGTTCCGAAGGCCGAAGGTCCGCACGACCGAAGGTCCGCACGACGGACGGGGCGTTAGTCGAGCGGGGTTGACGGCGAACGCCAGCCGAGATACGCCATCAGCGCGCCAAATAGCACGAGCACAGCGCCCCACCACAGATTGATGTTGATGCCAAGGACGAGCACGCCAACAACCAGTCCGTGCAGCAGCAGCACGACGCCGCAACAGAACAACAGAAGCCCGATCGACAACCGCAGATCGAATATCACCAGAATACCGCGTTGAGCGCGAGAGTCAGCACCAGGACGATCGCTCCGAGCACGGCCGGTCGACGATGCCACGGCAGATGCGATTCTTCCGGACGCGGAGTGAGTCCATACACGAGCCCCTCCAGCTCCTGTGCGCGTTTCGCGGGAGTCGCAAGACTCACGGCGGCCGTGACGCTGAAACATGTGGTCCACGCCCAAATGGCGCCCCAGAAGTTCTGCGCCATGTCGGAAGGATAGGTGTGCACCACAACGAGCTTCGGCACGAGCGGCGTGGTGCCGGCGACAACCGTCAGCTCGTAATGAAGGGCCGCGGCAAGCGTCCCGCACAGAAGTCCGGTGAATGCACCGTGTCCGGTTGCGCGTGACCAGAACATTCCAAGCAGAAACGTGGCGAAGAGCGGTGCGTTGACGAAGCTGAACACCAACTGGAGCATGTCCATGATGTTGTTGAAGCGCATCGCGGCATAGGCAGTCAGAACGCTGATGACGATACCCACGACCGTCGTCATTCGACCCATCCAGAGATAATGCGCGTCGGTCGCGCGCGGCTGCAGATAGGCCTGATAGATGTCGTACGTCCACACGGTATTGAACGCGGTCACGTTGCCGGCCATTCCCGACATGAAGCTCGCGAGGAGGCCGGTGAGTCCCAGTCCGAGAAGTCCGGCGGGGTAGTAGCGCGACATGAGATGCGGAAGCGCCATGTTGTAGTCGTACGTGCCGTTCGGCGCGAGCGGCAACAATGTGGCGCCGCCGGGCGCGGCGCTGGCCGACAGCGCCAGCGCGATGATGCCGGGGACGATGACCAGAAAGGGAAACATCATCTTCGGCACCGCGGCGATGAGTGGCGTGAGGCGCGCGGCGTTCATCGAGTCGGCGGCCATCGCGCGCTGCACGACCAGGAAGTCGGTGCACCAATACCCGAACGACAACACGAAGCCCAGGCCCATGACCAGGCCAAACCATTCGACGCCCATCGGGTTTGCGGCCGGGTCACCGAGATTGGCCCACGCATGCACGAACGTCGACGGCACTCGGGCGGCGAGTCCGCTCCAGCCACCGACTTCGCGCAACCCGAGATAGACGAGCGGCGCGAATCCAAACACGATCAGGAAAAACTGCAGCACCTCGTTGTAAATGGCGCTCGTGAGCCCGCCAAGCGCGATGTAGCAGAGCACCACGAGCGCAGAGGCCACGATGCTCACGTTGATGTCCCATCCGAGGAGCAGCGAGAGCAGCGCACCCATGGCGTACATGCTGATGCCGGATGAGAAGACCGTCATCACGGCAAAGGTGATCGCGTTGAACCCGCGCGTCTTTTCATCGAAGCGCAGCTTGAGGTATTCGGGCACGCTCCTCGCCCGCGAGCCGTAATAGAACGGCATCATGAACACACCGACGAACACCATCGCCGGAATGGCGCCGACCCAATAAAAATGACTGGTGAGGATTCCGTATTTCGCGCCGCTCGCGGCCATCCCGATCATTTCCTGCGCGCCCAGATTGGCTGAGAGGAACGCGAGGCCCGCCGTCCACGCCGGAATCGATCGGCCGGCGAGAAAGAAGTCGGTGCTGTCATGCACGCGTCGTCTCAGCACGAAGCCGATGCCGAGGACGCACACCACGTACATCGCAATGATGACGATGTCGATTGACGTGATAGTCATGCCGCTCTCGTCATTCTGCAATGAAACGTGTCGAACACTCTTCAAACCACGCCGCCGATAGCTCGAGCTGCACGATGGATGAGTCGGGCGCGGAGCGATGCACTGGCAGCCACCTGGAATCGCGATCTTGCCGAGCGCACGGGACGGGAAATCGGTCGCGACGCCCGCGCGCGCGGCGTTTGAAGCCGCCGTGAAGGAAGGGCATGTCGGCGCCGTCATGACCTCGTACAACCTTGTCAACGGACACCACATGTCGCAATACGGCGCCATCAACAACGACATCGTCAAGAACGAATGGGGGTTCGACGGCGTCATCATGTCCGACTGGACGTCGTACGACGCGATTGCTGCCGCGAACGGCGGTCTCGATGTCGAGATGCCGTCAGGCGAGATGATGAATCGAAAGAACCTCGTTCCGGCCATTCAGCAGGGCAAAGTGAGCCAGGCGACGATCGACGACAAGGTGCGGCGCATACTGCGTCTGGCCGTTCGCTTCGGCTGGCTCGATCGCGATCAAACCGATGCGTCGATACCCAAGGAGAATCCGCAGGGACGGGAAGCGGCACTGCAGGGAGCCCGTGAGGGGATGGTACTGCTGAAGAACGACGCATCTCTTCTTCCGATCGATCGCGCGGCTGTGAAGAAGATTGCGATCATCGGACCGCTCGCGCATCCCGCGGTGCCTGTCGGCGGTGGCAGTGCTGCAGTTCAGCCGCACGCGGCAGTGAGCTTCCGTGATGGTCTCACGAGCGTCGCGGGACCAGGGGTGAGCGTTTCATATCACCGAGGGGTTGCGCCAGTCACCGAGCTCGCCGATCGGATGAAGTTCTCCCGAGATGATGGCGGCCGCAGCGCCGGCCTCGACTTCGAAGGGTTTTCGAATACCACTCTGTCCGGACGCCCGGCTGTCACTCGCGTCGATCCTCGCATCAACCTCGCGGGGCCGTTCTTCAAAGGGTCCGATAGCGGGGAAGGATCCTCGGCGCGATGGAGCGGCTACTTCACGGCGGAAAAGCCGGGACCACATCGGGTTGCCATTCAGACGACACGTGGCGATGGCGGGTATCGCGTTTACATCGACGACAAGCTCCTGCTGGATAACTGGAGGCTTGGCAAGCCGCTCGTCACGCATGCGGGCGTCAATCTGACGAACGGTCCGCATCGCGTGCGGCTCGAGCAGTACCGCCGCGCCGAGTGGGGAAACGCCGCCACGCGACTGGGGATCGTTCACGACGAGCAGCTCGTGGATCCAGTGGCGAAGACGATGGCCGCGCAGGCGGATATCGTGGTCGCGGCGGTTGGGTTCGACACCGAGAGCGAAGGCGAGGCGTCGGACCGCGCGTTTGCGCTGCCGCTCGGTCAGGACGACTTGATTCGCACGCTGGTCGATGCGAATCGAAAGATCATCGTCACTATCACGTCCGGAGGCGGCGTCGACATGACGCGCTGGATCGATCGCGTTCCCGCCCTCGTGCAGACCTGGTATCCGGGACAAGAAGGCGGGATGGCATTGGCGCAACTGCTGTTCGGCGTGGCGAATTTCTCCGGGCACCTCCCCGTCACGTTCGAGCGGCGCCTCGAAGACAATCCGAGCCTCGACAGCTACTACCCGCCGGAAGGCTCATCGCGCGTGGTTTACAAGAACGGTGTGTTCGTGGGCTATCGAGGGTTTCAGCAGACGAAGATTTCGCCGCTGTTCCCATTCGGATTTGCATTGTCGTACACGCAATTCGAGTACAGCAATTTGCGGGTCGCTCGGCGCGCCGAGGGCGGGGCTAAAGCCCCGCCACTCCCCAACCACTCCCGTACCGCCGACGACGCGATCTACACCGTCACGTTTGATGTGAAAACGTCGGTCATCGCGCTGGCGCTGATGTGCCGCAGATCTACGTGGCCGAACTGAGACCGACAGTGCCTCGTCCGCCCATGGAGCTCAAAGGCTTCGCGAAGGTCACGCTGGAAGCAGGCGCGAAAAGAACGCTGTCCGTGCCGCTCGATCAACGCGCGTTTGCCTATTTCGATTCCGCAACGCACCAATGGCGAACCAACCGAGGCGATTTCGATATTCTCCTCGGCTCCTCATCAGCGCATACGCCGCTCAAGACGAGGGTCACGCGATAGCAGGTTCGAGGTTCGAGGTTCGAGGTTCGACGTTCCGGGTTCGACGTTCCGAGTTCGAAGTTCGACGTTCCGGGTTCGACGTTCCGCGTTCGAAGTTCGATCGCGTCGAATTCCGAATTCCGAATTCCGAATACCGAATCCGAACGACGAACCTCCCGCCCGAACTTCGAACCCCGAACCTCGAACGTCGAACCTCGAACCTCGAACCTGGAATCCGCTACTTTTTGATCGCCGGATGAACGTACCCGGCGGCCAGCACACGATCCGGGTCGGGCCGCACGCTCAGATAGTCCACGTGATCGGTGATATCGGTCCATCCATGCGGCACACCGGCCGGAATGATGACGATGTCGCCCGTCTTCACCACCTTCTTCACCACGTCGGCTCCGGCGATCACTCCGCTGCAGGAGGGACCGTTCAACACTTTCGTGACTTCGCTGTCAGGCGCGGACTTGCGGCCGTTGACGATGTGCCCGCCGGTGACCAGCGTGCCGCCGCCGGAAACGATGATGTAGGTTTCGGTCTGGTGGTCGTGCGAGATTCCGCTCGCGGATCCCGCAGGCGGCGGAGTGCTCGCTGTCTCGCCGCATGGTTCGGCCGGGGGCGCTGCACCGCGTCCACCTGCGCCGCCTCCAGCTGCTCCCGCGCCGGCCGCACCGCGACCGGCGGCGGCAGCTGCGCCCGTTGGTCCACGATGAATGATGCCGACCGCTTCGTTCAGCTTGCCGATGTCGACGCTCACAATTTGTCGATCGACGCCCGGCGTCGAGTTGACCGCCTTGACCTGTTCATCGGTGATGTAGGTCGCAGCTTTGGGCGACTGGGCTAACGCTGCGAGCGGCAGCGCAATCACCATGAGCGTTGCGCTCAAACTCAACAGTGATTTCTTCATGTCGGCTCCCTTTTTTCGTGCCGCTCACTATACCCGGTTGTGATACGGTTGCAACGAGCGGTGACCACGGGTCCAAGTACTGGGTGAGAGGTCATAGTCCCAGGGCGTCAGGACGGTTCTCAGAACCTTCATCCTGTTTCAGGAGCGCCGACCTCATTTTGTGGCACCGCTCATTCTTTGTACGGTCGACACTTCACCGTCGACGATCCGGCGCGTAGTCCCGGCCGGCACACTCCAGTGACGTGACGCAGTACGTCAGCGTGCACCACCTCGAAGACATCGACAGCCCTGCCGGCCAGACATCGTAAGGCGGTGTCTAAAACAGCATGCCGGCGCATCGCGAAGGCGTCGCGGCCCGTGGAGCTTTTCGCACGGGTTGACAGGCTCCTTGCGTCGCGCTTCTTCCACGCCTGCCCAGGAGAGCCGCTATGCGCACGCGCATAGGTCTGTCGTTGTTTGTCCTGTCACTGTTCTCTGCTCTCGGCACCGCCGCACAAACACGCGGCGACATCACTGGCGTGATCAGCGACCCTGGAGGCACTCCACTCCCAGGCGTCGCGGTATCGCTGTCTGGACCTGAACGACGCAACACAACGACGAACGATCGCGGCGAGTTTGCGTTTCGTCACCTTCTTCCCGGCACGTACGAAGTCCACGTTGCAGCTGCTGGATTCGCAGCGGTGGCGCAAAAGGTCGTGCTCCGTAACGGCGCAAACGAGAACCTGCATGTGCGGCTCCATGCCGCAACGCTGCAGGAGAACGCTGCTGCAGCGCCAGCCGTTCCGGAGACCAAGGGCGCAATTCTGGGCGCCGGGGTTGGCGGTGGAGCGGTTGGCGGAATCTACCGAGGCGCACCTGGCGTGGCTCCGTCAGGTCCACCCTACTCCTGCTGTTACAACGCTCCGTTCAACACTGAAGCGTACGACCATCTCGATGAGAACCCGTTCCGGCGCGTCACGGCGGACCCGCTGTCGACCTTTTCAATCGACGTCGATACCGCGTCGTACGCGAACGTTCGCCGGTTCCTCAACGAAGGGACGGTGCCGCCGCCTGGCGCGGTGCGCATCGAAGAGCTGATCAACTACTTTCGATTCAACTACCCGCAGCCGGCAGCGGATCAGCCGTTCTCGATCACGACGGAGTTGGCGGAGTGTCCATGGAACCCGGCACATCGCCTCGCGCTCATCGGGTTGCAGGGACGCGAGATCCCCGAGAAGGAACTGCCGCCGCGCAATCTCGTGTTTCTCATCGACGTGTCAGGTTCGATGATGCCGCCCGACAAGCTCCCGCTGGTTCGTCACGCACTGCGCATGCTGGCCGACACGCTCACCGCTCGCGATCGCATCGCGATCGTTGTCTATGCGGGGGCGAGCGGCCTCGTGCTGCCGTCGAC
>DASPWV010000395.1:0-2062 GCA_035637635.1 Vicinamibacterales bacterium
GTAGCTGAAACCCGAGCAGCCCCCGGCCTTGATTGCGACACGAAGGCCGCCACCGTGAAGACCGTTCTTCTCGAGTTGCCGCGCGATCACGCGCGCCGCGCTATCTGAAATCTCGATCATCTGAATCTGCAGCCCTCAATCTGCCCGTCTGCGATTGCTTGCGCTCCCAGTCCTCAATCGCCGCATGGGCGGCCCGGACGGCCATCGCCGCGACATGCGCTCGTTCAATCGGCAGCTGCAACTCCGCCGCAACTACCATCGGCTCCAGCGACCGCGCCTGGCTCAGCGACGCACCTTGCAGCCGCTCAGCAACGAAGCTGGCGCTTGCGATAGCCGCGCTGCACCCGAAAACTTTGAACACCGCATCCGCAATTCGTACGCCGTCGCCATCCATCCGAATCTGAATGCGCGCCATCGATCCTTCGTCCAGCGTGCCGGCCTCACCTGTGCCGACGTTCCGCTCGTCTTTGGGCAGCGCGCCCACGAATTTCGGATCACGTACGCGGTCGAGAACTGCGTTCGAATACCTCATCGCACCGCACCTGCGCACCTGGGCGCACCTGCCGCACCCGATCGCACCCAGCTCTCATACAGGACTCATCGCCCTGAGGCGCGTCACGACTTCACCGGCCCGGGCCACAGCAAAATTCACATCCTCTTCCGTCGTCCAGCGACCCAGTCCAAAACGCAGCGTGGCCAGCGCGAGCTCGGTCTTTCGGCCGAGCGCCTTCAACACATACGAAGGTTCTGCCGCCGTGCACGCTGCACCCGACGACACCGCAAGGTCGTCCGACAAGCTCACGAGCAGCGCTTCTCCGTCCACTCCTGGAAAACTCACGTTCAAGTTGCCGGGCAGCCGTGCCTGCATGGATCCGTTCAACACGAGATCCGGCACTCTGGCCTGCAGTCCCTTGAGCAGCCGATCTCGCAAACGCTTCAAACGTGTGGACTCCTCGGTGAGAACCTTGGCGGCCATCGACGCCGCCGCTCCCAACCCGACAATTCCAGGAACGTTCAGCGTGCCCGATCGCATCCCGCGCTCATGCCCACCGCCGTCGAGCAGCGGCGTGACCGAGACGCGGCGAGGACGGCGACGAACGTAGAGCGCGCCGACGCCTTTGGGCCCGTAGAACTTGTGCGCCGTCAGTGAGGCCAGATCGACGCCGATCTTGTTCACGTTGAACGGCACTTTTCCGACCGCCTGCACCGCGTCCGTGTGCAGCAGCGCGCCTTTTTCGTGCGCGATGGCCGCAAGATCCGAGAGTTGCGCAAGCACGCCAATCTCGTTGTTGGCCGCCATCACGCTGAGCGCAATGGTGTTTGTCGTGACCGCTTCGCGAACGCGATTCAGATCGACGAGGCCGTCGTTCGCGACAGGCAAGTAGGTGACGTCGTAGCCGTCGTGCTCGAGCCGTTTCAGCGTGTCGAGCACCGACTTGTGCTCGGTCACGACCGTGACAAAGTGAGATCCCTTTTCGCGACACGCCTCCGCGAGACCTTTGAGCGCGAGGTTGTTCGATTCCGTCGCGCCGCTCGTGAAGACGATCTCCTTCGCGTCCGCGCCAATGAGCGCCGCGACCTGCTCGCGCGCGCTCTCGACGGCTTCGAGCGCTTCCCATCCAAGCCGGTACTGACGGCTGGCGGCATTGCCGAATCGCTCGGTAAACCACGGCAGCATCGCGTCGAGCACCTCGGGATCGACGGGCGTCGTGGCGTGGTAGTCGAGATAAACGAAACGTCGATCAGTCATGGGGCAGCATAAACGTCATGCGCGACGCGACGCGCACCGGCTCAGCGACGCGAGCCGTTTCGTCGGTCGCGAGTTCGGCAACGGACACGGTGGTCAACGCCTCGATGATTCGCGACCGAATCTTCCAGAGCGGGTCGCGAACGTTGCACTTCGAATACTGGTCGCAGCGTTGATCGTCAGTCGAGCACGCGGTGACCGTCACGGGCCCGTCGACGGCCTGAATGACATCGGCAACGGGAATCGACTGCGCCGAACGCCCCAGCCGATAGCCGCCGCGCGTCCCCTGAACCGACAGCAGCAGCCGCGACCGGA
>DASPWV010000396.1:0-6057 GCA_035637635.1 Vicinamibacterales bacterium
GAACGCCATGCTCAGACGTCGCATGATCCTGCTGATCGCCTTGTTCATACTCATATGGCCATGCACTTCCGCATACGCGCAGTTTGAAACAGCGACCGTTGTCGGCACGGTTCGGGATAGCTCGGGCGCCATCGTGCCTGATGCGAAGGTGACGCTGACGAACGTCCAGACCGGCGTCAGCGCAGAACGGCAGACGGATGCGAACGGCAATTTCGAGTTTTTCACCGTGCGAATCGGCACGTATGTCGTCACAGCGGAGAAGCCAGGATTTGCGATCGCGCTCGTTGAAAACGTGCAGGTCACCGTCGGCGCGCGCCAGCGGGTCGACCTCACGATGGCCGTCGGCCAGCTCACCGAGAAGGTCGAGGTCAGCGCGAGCGCGGTGCTGCTGCAGACCGATACATCAGAGCGCAGCCAGGTCATTACGGCCGAACAAACACGTGCATTGCCGCTGAACGGTCGCGAATACTCCGCGTTGACGCTGCTGTCGCCAGGCGTGCGTCTCTCTGCCCTCAACACCGGTGGGGCCACGCCGCGCGAAGGCTCGTTCAACGTGAACGGGCTTCGATCGACGGTGAACAACTTCCTCATCGACGGTGTCGACAACAACGCGTACGGGACGAGCAACCAGGGGTTCTCGAATCAGGTGATGCAGCCGGCGCCGGACGCGGTCGCCGAGTTCAAGGTCGTGACGAACAACATGAGCGCCGAGTACGGGCGCGCGGCAGGCGCGACGATCAACGTCGCCTATGCGAGCGGAACGAACCGCTATCGCGGGTCTGCGTGGGAGTTCATGCGACGCACGAAACTGAACGCGACCGGTGCCTTCCGGCCGCCCGATGGCGTGAAGCCGCCGTTCGAGCGGGATCAATTCGGTGGCGTCGCCGGCGGACCGATCGTCCGGAACAAGGCGTTCTTCTTTGCGGATTTTGAAGGCTTCCGCCAGACGCGCGGTCAGACGGCGAGCTCCACGATTCCTACGCTCGAGCAAAGGAACGGCGTGCTCGCAGTCGACGTCTTCAATCCGCTGACTGGGCAGCTCTATGCGGCGGGGACGCCGATCCCGATGACCGCGTTCGCGCGGAAGGTGCTCTCGCAGTTGCCGGCGCCTACCAACGATCGAGCGTCGAACAACTATCAGGTGCTGCAGAACTTCGACAACTCCACGGACAAGGCCGGCGGCAAAGTCGATGTCCAGTTCAGTCCGCGGCTGTCTGCGTTCGGCCGCCTTGGCTGGCGCGACGCCGATATTTTCGATCAGCCGCCCATTCCGCTGCCTTCAGGCGGCGCGGGCAACGCGCAGACCTACGTTCGCAACAAGCAGTTTGCCGGCGGGCTCACGTACGTTCCAGCCGGCACCTCGCTGCTCGAAGTTCGTTTTGGCTGGTCGTACACACAGGGCGGGAAAAATCCCGCCGCGCTTGTCGCCGGCGAGGCAGGCGCGCTGGAGGCCTACGGCATCAGCGGTCTGCCGACCGACCCACGAGTATCCGGCGGTTTGCCAACGCAACTAATCAGCGGCTACGCGGATCTGGGACGCCAGGCGACCAACCCGCAGTGGCAGTATCCGCGCGTGTACAACCCGAAAGTGAATTACTCGTGGCTGAGCGGCCGCCACTCGCTCAAGACCGGGTACGAGTTCCAGCACATTCAAACGGAAGTGCAGGACGTCAATCCCCTGTACGGTCGCGACCAGTATGCGGGCAACTTCACCCGTCCGTCGACCGCGGCAGCAAGCCCGCTGTACCCGCTTGCCGACTTCATGCTGGGTCTCCGTTCCACGTACGCGCTGAGCAACATCCTGATCGCGAACCTTCGGCAGAACATGCATTTCACCTACTTGCAGGACGACTGGCGCGTCAACGATCGGCTGACGCTCAATGCCGGTCTTCGCTACGAGTACGCGACGCCGTGGGTGGAGCGGGACAACATCCTCTCGAACTTCGATCCGGTCACGAAGACGATGGTGATTGCGAAAGATGGATCGCTCGAGGATCGATCGACGCTCAAGCCCGATCGCAACAATTTCGCGCCTCGGCTGGGAATGGCGTACAGCATCGCGGATCGCACGGTGATCCGCGGAGGGTACGGCGTGAGCTACGTCCACTTCCATCGCGCCGGTGGCGCGAACGTGCTGCCGATCAACGGCCCTCAAGTCATAAACGCCGTCGTCGTCCAGACGCCCACTACGGCGGGATTCCGCACCACGCAGGAGGGCTACCCGACGGGGTTGACCGATCCGTCGCGCTTCAACCCATTGGCCGCAAACATCACATACATGCCCGAGGACTACCATTCGAGCGTCGTTCAGAGCTGGTTTGCGTCGGTGCAGCGTGAGGTCTGGGACGGCGCGCTGCTCGATCTGGCGTACGTCGGCAATCGCGCCGACGACATGTTGCTCTTTGCGAATCTCAATCAGGCACTTCCAAACAACAGCGCCGGCACGATCGCCCTTCAGGCGCGGCGGCCGATTCCTGAATTCGGCGATATCACGTACTCGTTCAACGGAGGCAAGTCGCGGTATCACGCCTTCCAGTCGAAGTTCGATTGGCGGCTGCGCGCCGGGATCAACATCCTGAGCTCGCTGACCCTATCCCAGACGAAGGACAACGGCTCAGGATCGCTGGAAAACCCAAACGGCAATTTCCCCGCGCCGCAGGATTTTCGCAATCTCGAGGCGGAGTACGGGCTTTCGGCCTATCACCAGCCTTACAACAGCACGACGAGCTTCATCATCGAGTTGCCGTTTGGTAAAGGCCGGCGGTGGGCGGACGATGTCCCCGTCGGCCTTGATGCCGTCATTGGCGGATGGCAAATTGCGGGCATCAACACCATCATCCCGGGCGAGATGGTCACGTTGATCTATATGCCTGCCGCGGCGTTTCAGGTGTCCGGCATCCAGCAGGACTTTCGCGGTGCCAACAATTACCGGCCGAACGTCATCGGCGATGTGCTCGCTCCGAAAGGTGAGCGCAACGTGCAGAACTGGTTCAATCGAAATAACGTGGTGATTCCCACCGATCCAAGCCAGCCGTTTGGCAACGCCCCGAGAAACAGCGTGCGAGGCCCGAAAATCTGGCAGGTGGACTTCGTCGCGACGAAGAAGTTTGCGCTGCCCTGGAGACCGGACGCCCTCGAATTCCGAGCAGAGTTCTTCAATCTGTTGAATCGGACGAACTTCCGGGCGCCGAACGGGAACCGCAGCAGCGCGGGGTTTGGAACGATCACCGCCACCTACGATCCAAGGATTATCCAGTTTGGTCTGAAGCTGAATTTCTGAGGACGCTCACAGTTCGGCCGCTCCGGTCGGTTCCGCGCCCATTCACTTCGCGGTATTGCCGTTCCTCAGGCACGGCAATGCCGCTTTTCACCCGCGAGCCCGCTTGCGCCAACACGCATGAGTAACGAGGGACAGGTCAATGTGTTTTACCTGTTCGACGTGTCGGAGTCGCTGGACCTCACACGTGCGACGGCACTGCTGGATGTGCCGTCCGAGCGCGCACGTCTGCGGCCGAAGCCGGCAATCCCCGCGTATGTGAAGTATCAGATTCCACCGCTTCAAGTCGAAGGCGAGGCGCTCGCCGCAGGTGGACTCGAGGACTTTCGCGTGCGCTTCAAGCTGTTCGATTACGGCGTCATCTCGCTGTCCCTCACACGGCCGCTGGCCGCCAGCTGGGACGATCTTCCGGGCCTCGCGCATCGCCTGTCGACAGGCAGTGAACTGGAGGCCGGCGCCGAGCGTCTCTGCCGGAGGCTGCTGGACCGCATCCAGCTTGCGCTCGATCGTCCCCGCGATCGATTCCTGTCGGAAGACTATGTCGTCTTCGTGGTGACGGCGATGCCGGGAGGCGCGACCGCACATGCGCTGCTGACCAAGCACGGCGCCGTGATTGCGCAGGCCCTTCGCGCGGAACTTCAGCCGCTGAGCGGGCAGGAACGCGAGGAGGTGCTGCGACACCGTTTGTCGTACCACGCCAATGACCTGGTGATCCCGACGTGGAATGCGGCGCTCATCTACGACATGGAGCCGGGCGCTCTAGGCGCGCTCGAGATACTCGAGTACGCCAATTCTCAACTGCTGCAGTTCCGTTACTACGACGAGCTGCTCGATTCCCGCGTGGCGAAAATCTACGACGAGCTCGAGTCGACGAAGCATTACCGGAGCTGGTGGCCGCGCCGGTATACGCGGGCGGCGCGTGAAGTGCATGCGCTTTTCATCGACGTCAACGAGCTCACCGATCGCACCGAGAACGCATTGAAGCTCGTTGGCGACGTGTACGCGGCGCGGCTGCTGGCGCTCGCACACACACGCCTCGGCGTTGACGCCTGGCGTACGTCCGTGCACGACAAGCTGAAGACGCTGGATGCGATCTACCGCTTTGCCGTCGATCAAACCGGCATGGAACGAGGTGAATTGCTCGAGATCGCGATTGTGGTGATCCTCGTCTTCGAGCTCGTCCTGTTCTTCCTCGGCATCATGCGATAGCGGCGGAATGTTCAGCGCCATCCGTTTCGATCGAGCAGATCCACGACCCGCGTACGGATTTCGTCGCGGATGCGAATGACGTCCGCCAGCGGTTTGCCTTTCGGATCCTCGAGCGGCCAGTCATCGCGCGCGACGCCCGGCACCACCGGACACTCATCCTCGCAGCCCATCGTGACGAGCATGTGAACCCCGGATGCGAGCTCAGGTGTCAGCTGCTGCGGGCGGGCGCCGGAGAGATCGATTCCAGTCTCCTGCATCGCCGCGACAACCTCCGGGTGCACCCGATCGATCGGTGCGGTGCCCGCCGACACCGCGCGTGCTTTTCGCGGATCGGCGAGCGCGTTGAACAGAGCCGCAGCCATCTGAGATCGTCCGGCGTTGTGTACGCACGCAAAAAGGACTGTTGTCATTGCAGCTCCCGTTAAGCCACAGATAAGCCCAGATAAACCGCAGATAAGCAACAGATAAACCGCAGATAAGCCACAGATAAACCGCAGATGAACGCAGATTAGCCGCAGATGGGACGCCGATGAACGCAGATTAGCCGCAGATGGAACGCCGATAAGCCGCAGCTGCGGATGCAAATAATCAAGAGAAGTCGCAGATCAATGACGATCAGCTGGCGATCCCTTTCAAGGACATCTGCGTTCATCTGTGGCCATCAGCAGCGAATCCTTTCTCCATACGCGCAACATCGCGCGCCGTGCTCGACGCATGCGTCAAGGCATGCAGCGCCGCATCGCGCACTGCGCGAATGACCGGCGAGGCAGTGTCCGCGAGTTTGTAATGCATCCAGATGCCCTCGCGCCGCGCCTCGACGAGTCCCGATCGTCTCAGGTACGCGAGATGCCGGCTGATCGTCGGTTGGGGCAACTGCAAGCCACCCTGGATGTGGCAGACGCACACTTCGCCGTTCCCGAGCAGCGCGAGAATCCGCAGCCGGGTCTCGTCGGCCAGCGCGCGAAACACATCCGCGAGCTCCGCAGCCCCCTTCATGCGCGGGACAGGATTTGTTTCGCAACAGGAAATGACGCGCAAAGAACCGCTTGACATATTCGCTTGTACGAATATACCATGCATTCAACACATTCGCTCAGGCGAATATATAGATGCTGCGAGGGGAACGCCAATGTCTGATGTGCGGGAAATCGTGAAGGAAAAATACGGCAACGTCGCATCACGGGTACGGCAGGGATACGAGAACCCCTCGTGTTGCAGCAGCTCCGGCTGCGGCGATCCGATCACCTCCAATCTCTACGATCTCGAGCAGATCGGCACGCTGCCCGTCGAAGCCGTCGTCGCTTCTCTCGGGTGCGGCAACCCGACGGCGTTGGCGGAGCTGAAGGCTGGCGAGACCGTGCTCGATCTCGGTTCGGGAGGTGGCATCGACGTCCTCCTGTCCGCGCGGCGCGTCGGACCCGGCGGCAAGGCGTACGGACTCGACATGACCGACGAGATGCTGGACCTCGCGCGCCACAACCAGCGCGAGGCGGCTGTCGAGAACGTTGAGTTCCTGAAGGGCACGATCGAGGAGATCCCTCTGCCGGACTCCTCCGTCGACGTGATCATCT
>DASPWV010000397.1:0-3857 GCA_035637635.1 Vicinamibacterales bacterium
CGCGATCGCCGACAATATCGGGCGGACAACAACGTATTGGTACGACGCGAGCGGCCGTCTGTGGACGGTCACCGACGCGGCAGGAGGAGTAACGGCGTACACGTACGACGCGGCGCACAGAATGCTTACGCACAAGGATGCTCGCGGCAACGTGGTCGCCACGAACGAGTACGATTCTGCTGGTCGAATCGCGAACCAGACGCTGGCGAATGGCGGCGCATTTCAGTTCGCATACACCTTGAATGGCGCCGGGCGCATCGCGCAGGCCGACGTGACGAACCCACGAGGGATTGTCCGGCGATTTCAGTTCGATTCCGCCGGTTACACCGTTGGAGAGACACTCGCGGCGGGACAGCCGGAGCAGCAGAACACCACATACGAGCGGCAAACCGGCACGAACATGATTGCCGCTATCGTCGACGCACTGGGACGTCGCACTCAATTTACGTACGATCAACTGGGCAATACCACGAACGTCACGCGTCTGGCAGGAACGCCCGACGCGAGCACGTTTACCCTCACCTACGAACCGACCCTCCAGCAAGTCGCGACCATCACCGATCCGCTCGGGCGAACAACAGTCGCGACTTACCAGGCCGGCACCGTGAGCGCCATTTCGGATCCGCTCGGTCACACAAAGCATCTTCAGTTCGATTCGACAGGTCAGCTGATTTCGGTGGAAAGCCCTCTCGGGCACGATACGCAGCTTGCATACTCTCTTGGGGACCTGATCTCCGCCATTGGTCCGAACAATGAGACGTTCGCTCACTTCACTGATGCAGCCGGCAGGGTGGTTCGAACGACTACACCGGCCGGCCGCATTTCAGAACGCGCCTTCGATGCGCTCAACCGCGTCACAAGCACCGTCGATGGCCTACAGAACGAGACTACGGCCGCCTACGATGCGAATGGCAATCTGCTGCTGCTGCGAGACGCGCGAGGCGGCGCCACGACCTTCACCTACGATCGCATGAACCGCGTGGCGTCGCGCACAGACCCGCTGCAGCGCAGTGAAAGTTACATCTACGACCTCAATGGAAATCTCACGGAGGTTCGCGATCGCAAGGGCCAGTCGACTACGTACACGTACGATGCGATCGATCGACTATCGCTCGTCACGTACGCCGATCAATCAACGACGCGCTACAGCTACGATCGCGGCAATCGACTTGTTGCAATCGAGGATTCGCTGGCTGGAACGATCACGCGCTCGTACGATGGGCTCGACCACCTCACGGCCGAAACCAGTCCAGAAGGCAATGTGAGTTATGGCTACGACCGGGCAGGCCAACGATTGACGATGAACGTTCCCGGTGCCGCAACGGTGGCGTACAGTTACGACGACGCGGGCCGGATAGCGAGCATCGCACAAGGCGATCTCTCCGTCGTTCGCACCTACGACGACGACGATCGCGTGACGAGTGTGGCGCTCCCCAACAACATCAGCGTGACGGTGTCATACGACGCGGCCTCGCGGCCGCTCACCTTGTCATATGCCTCCGGCCAGACGACCATCGGCAACCTGACGTACCGTTACGACGCTGATGGAAATCGCACGGCTGTCGGAGGAAGTTTCGCGCGAACCGGCTTGCCTCCCGCCGTGTCGTCCGCAGTCTACGACGCCGCCAACGAGGTGACGGCACGCGATTCAGCCGCGTTCACCTACGACGCCAATGGCAATCTGTCGACCGCGGACGCCGTCGCATTCACGTGGAACGCGCGAGATCAACTGACTGCGCTGAGTGGTGGCGTCTCTGCATCGTTCGCTTACGATGGCGTCGGCCGAAGGCGGGCGAAGGTGGTTGGAGGCCAGCCCGTCGCGTTTCTATATGACGGCGGGAATCCGGTTCAGGAGTCGAGGCCGACATCCTCCACGAACATTCTCAGCGGGCTGATGCTTGACGAGTTCGTCGCCCGAACAGATGAAGCAGGAACCGTGAGCTATCTGGCCGATGCGCTCGGCGATGTCGTCGCGCTTGCGCGCGATTCCGGAATCTCGACCAGCTACACATACGAGCCATTCGGTGCTGTTGTCGCGGAAGGCGCGCTGTCGTCCAATTCGTACGAGTTCATGGGTCGTGAGAACGACGCCACCGGTCTGTTCTACTATCGCGCGCGTTATTACTCTCCAGGTCTCTCGAGATTCATTTCGGAAGATCCGCTTCCCTCGATGCGCACGGACGGTTTGATCGAGTCATCAAACTTGTACGAGTATGTCGGCAACAATCCGATCAATTGGAGCGATCCCACCGGCACGCAACGGCTTCTTCTTCCGAGTTCGAGATTGCCTCGTCTGCCCATTCTGAATGGAAATCTGTGGCCTGGCTTCACCTTCCAGCAGCCAGGCTGTGACTTTCCGGCATCACCAGGAAACAGGTTTCGCTGTTTGCGGCAATGTTGCGATGACCACGACAGATGCTATGAACAGTTTCGGTGTAATGCGAGCTCGCATCTGGCTCCCGCGGTCGGTTTGGTTGGTCCGTGCACGATTTGCAACATCAAGGTTTATTTGTGCTTCATGCTGAATGAGTTCACGAGACATCCCAATCCATTCCAGCCTTGCTGCGTGCCGGTCAAATAGGCTGTGAGGACTGTATGTTCCACCCAGTGCGCCACTCGCTGTTACGGCTGGTCGCCCTCGTCTCGTTGTGCGCGTCGGCCGCCTGCGTCGAATCGACGTTCGAGCTTGCACCCGAAGCACGGCTACCACGCTGGTTTTCCGTGCCGTCAGGCTTGTCTCGCGCCGACCTTCGCGTCGTCTCATACAACTATGTCGGGCCAGCGGGCAGGACCACGCTCTGGGTCGTTAAAGGGAAAGACGGCCGCAAAGTGGCGGAGGTAACGGCGAAATTGAGAGGTCTGGAGCCATTGACAATGCCTGATCAGCCGAATGTTGGCTTTGAGATCATGACGGCGGGCGGCGTCACAGAAGTCATCGAGTATCGCCGCATAGCGGACGATGTTTTGTACAAACCGTTTGTGTGGGTGGTGGATGATCCAGAGATCAAAAGACGGCTTGGCGTAAACGAGTAGCGAGCTTCAGCTTGTCGTCAGCGACCGAAACCTCGCTTCACGCGGCCCACGTGGGCTGGCGCAACCCGGGCTCTGAATCGTAATGTTCGTGCCTGCGGCCGCAACTGCATTCTCGTTGTCGATGAATCGCCGTTTCAGCGCAGTCGCAGCGGCGCTGCTGTTTATCGCCCTCCTGCTCGCCTACGGCTTCGATCTGGGCCACGGCTTCGTGAAGGACGATTTCAACTGGATCTACACGAGCCCTCTGCGATCCGCGGTGGACGTCGTCGCTCTGATGGGTCGCTCGTCTGGTTTCTACCGTCCGCTCGTTTCGATCAGTTTTGGTGTTGACCAATTGCTCTTCGATCTGCGGCCGGCCGGGTACGGATGGACCAACTTCGTTCTTCTGGTGGCGTGCGGCGGGTCGATTGCATCGCTCGTTCGCACGATGGGGATGCCACTCTGGGCGGGCCTCGTGGCAGCGGCCGTCTGGGCGTTCAATTTTCACGGCATCAACATGGCGGTGCTGTGGTTGAGCGCGAGAACCGGGTTGCTGTTCACCCTGTTTGCCGCGCTGACGCTGCGGAGCGTATTGGTGGACCGCTGGCTTCTCGCCGGCGGACTCTGCTTCGCGGCGCTGTGCTCAAAAGAAGAAGCTGTCTGTTTGCCGTTGCTGTCTGCTGTTTGGGTGATGGCATCGATTTCCGGGGACCGCGGTGTGAAAGCACGGATGCTCGCGACGGCGCGCGCGACGTGGCCTCAATGGGTGGCGCTTGGAATCTATTTACTTCTGCGCGCGCAATCGGGAGCGTTTACGCCACGCTCGGCGCCTTCGTTCTACCAAT